>SCST01000478.1 GCA_004299465.1 Methylovulum sp.
CTCCATTCGGTAAAATCTTGTTTCAAATCAGCCAATAAATTGGTATCCCTCAATCCATATCCAAATTCATAGCCGCATAAGCCAGACGGAATCCGCTCCCGGTAAAAACCAAAAATCGCCCTGGCTTTCAGATATTCCAAAAACTTTTTTGCCGAGGGTCGAGTTGCACTGTAACCTTTAATGGTACTATAAAATTTTCCAAGTTTAATTTCATAGAGTTTATTTTCAATTGTTTTAAAGCCATCGAAAGCAACCTTACGCAATTCTATGTCCCTGTTTGGAAAGTCCGTAAACTCAGGCTTATCAGCACATGTATTGTGGGCTATTGTATATACCGATTTACCACCCCTCCGACCGATCTGCTTCAAGTCACACGAACAACCCTCATTCTCACCCGCTACCGCCACTTCCATCCCGAATAACGCCACCAAAATCCCTTGGAATGATGCCCTGACAATAGTGCCCGTAGCCGTTACGGCAGTCCCGATATAAGCTCCGGTAGCCACTGCGATCTCGACCATTGCGATTTGCTGGAACGCATGAGCGATTCCGTCGCTATTGAAGTTAAAATCATCGTCGACCATCCAGCCGAACAAAAACGACCAAATCAAGGCAATGTCGGGTACCGTAACTTTAACTGGCTGCGAGGACCTCTGACATTCGTCATCGAAATTACCGCTCAATCCCCCGCTCACCCGATAATCCGCCGAACCGGTGTTGGGGTTGAGCATGATGTAGCCGCTGCCAGTCCAGGTACCGTTGGTCTGCCGGGATTGTGGAATGATGACTTCAAGTCCAGCGTTCAGTGCGTTGTCGATATCGGTCATGACTTCAGGAGCGTGTTGCAAGGCCACACGGTTAGCGGCGATGTTACCGGCGGTCAGCCGATAGATAGGCATCTGTTGCTCGTTTGCGAGTTGCAGTAGGCGCATAGTGTTCGATCCATGGCCTAGCGGCTTGGAAAATACTTCTTCAATCACCGCGCCTTCGGTGGAGGACATCATCATTCCTGAATTCAAGACAAAGGTAGTGGCTTTTTTTCGATTACCATCCAAGGCCACTGCCGCTGTTCGTGAAAGTTTGATGTCGACTTGCCGGGAATGATAGCTGGCCCGCCGGGGAACGCCAAAGTTGTAAATTACGCTGATGGGGGTTGCGAAAATTCCCACGGAAGGCAGGCGTACAGCAGCCACACCCTGTAAATGGGCAAAGAGCTTATCCTGGAAATCCTGCTGCGTCCAAAACACCTTGCTGGTGGCGAACATATTCCCCGCCGCCGTTCCGAGATCGTCACGGTCTTTGAGCGTTAGCCCGGCAAGCGGGGACTGCCCGGCGCCGTTGATCCCGATTTCCATGGCATCACCGGAAACAATTCGGAAAATAGCCGTTTTGGTTTTTCCTGTGACACCCAACGACACTTTGAGCAGCAAATCCTGGCCTATTTTGAGTCCGGTGCCTTCAGCCACAATGACACCATTGATCGCCAGTTGTGGCTTTACATTCACCAAGTAAGCCGGGAATTCCTGGGCGCTTGCGTAGCTGTCCCATGTTGCCGCATCTTGAGCGGTTGCCGGTGCGTGCGCCAAATTAACGGAGCCGTATCGAAGCGCCGTCAGGGAAATTTTCTTGCTTAACAAGAGACTGCCCTCTTCGCCATAGAGACCTTCGGTATACAGTTCGATCTGAGCCGTGACACGGGTGCTTTCGGTAAGCATAGGGGATTTGACTGCTTCCGCGATGACGGTGTAGGGTAAGGTTCCCGGCAAAAAGGGCAGCGCAAAAGCTGAAATCGCTCGACCGCCGATTATTTCTTCCAGGGTAAATTTGTCCGGGTTCGCCTCAAGCAGCGTAGATATTTTAGCCTGGACAGTTTCGACTGAAGTCGTCAACAAAGCAGTGTCGAACCCTGTAGACCAGGCGCCATCAGGTGCTTGAGTCGCGGACTGCATGTAGTTCGATACCACGGTAGCCATGTCCGCAGTAATATCACCCGGAATCAACGATGGGATGTCCGAATACTGCTTAAAACTCGCATCCAGCGGCGTCCAGGTATCGCCAACTTTGTGCTTGGCCCCGCGCGACGGAATGTAATCGACAAACGCTTCGACCCAGACATGTTCCAGCTTGAGGAACTTGATGACGCCGCCTTGGGTGATGCCGGTATTAGGGATGCCGCCTTGTCCAAGCAGCTCCAATGCCGCCATTGGATTAGTGACACCACCGACCCAGTTCATGACCTGGTCGGCGGGCGCCTGGATAGTGCCGTAGGCGTAGCGTGCCGGGATGTTTGCTGCTCGTAGCAGCGCGATTAAGAGACTGGCGGTGTCGAAGGCGTTGCCGCGCTGGGTCTGTAAGGTCAAATCGCTGCCTTGGATGGAGCCGTAGGTGGGCAGGAATTCGATGCTGTTCCTGACCCAGTTGTAGATTTCGACGGGGTTGTTGTGCAGCGCGGCGGCTTGGTCTTTGATCGCTTGAGTCAATTGGACGTCTTCGGTTTCGGCCAGGTCTGCCGCTGTCGGTGTGGCACCGGGATCATTGGCGGCCAGCATACCCGGTAGGAGTTCATTCGCGGCCAGGCTCACCGGTTTTGGGGGATGCACGATGTCTTCGAGTTCCTGCTTTTTTTCCTTGGGTGCGCGGACTTTGTCGCTGGGTGTGCTGAACGGCAGGTTATTTGGATCAAACGGCTGGTGTTTGCGGTGCTTTTGCGCTTTGTCCAAGAAGCTCGCCAGTTCCTTGAGTTGGCGCTGGACGCTGTTTTTGTCCCGGCGTTGATGGGCGTTTTTGAAGTCCTTGAGATGCTGCTTTAATTGCTTCATCTTGGCGCGGTAGTCGGCCACGGCTTCGGCATGGCGTTGCTTGATCTCGGCCGGCAGCTGGTGGGCGTCCAGGTGTTTGCCGATGGCGGCGAATTCGGCTTCGGCTTGGCGTTGTTCGTCGTCCAGTTTCTCGGCGCGTTGCAGTAGTTGCGCTTCCTCTTTGCCGCTGTCTTCGTTGCGCTCGGCTTTGCCGCGGGCGCGTTGGGCGGTGTCGCGCAGTTCTTCCAGCGGGTTGGCTTCTGCCTTGACTGCCGCCGGGGCGGTGGCTGGGGTGGACTGTTCCAGCGCTACGGCAGCGGCCACCGCCGGGTACAGGGTCATCCACAGGAAGAAAAATAGGGTGATGCCGGATAGGCGGCGCAGGCTACGGTTGCCGAACATAGGGGATATCTCTCTTTAAGGGTTGTCTGGTTTTGGTGTGTGGCAAGGTTCGTTCAAAGGTGTTTCTTGTGCTTCTTTTTCAAAGGAAATCCTGTAGGGTAGGCTGCGCCTACCTTTTCCGGCGTTCATGGGTTATCTGGGCCCCCCAAAAGGTATGCGGTGCGTACCCGACTGGATACCCGTTTCCCGGCGGATATGACGTCACGGGTGTTTCGACGGGCAGCGGAACGTGGCTACGCGGTGCCCGTGCCTTTATCGCTCATTCAAGGTTTAGGTGTATTGCTCGTCAGTGCCAGCCGCCGCAGGGCTTCGTCGATGGCCTGGCGCACTTCGGCGGCATCGGGGCCGGTAATTTTGAGCAGGGCGTCGGCGCTCTTGAGCAGTTCTATCCGTGCCGTGTCGAGCTTGCCTTTGACGAGGGCTGCGGCGGCGAGCTGGGCGCTTTGGCGGACGCTCTGGTAGGCGCGGTTCGACTTAGCTAGGCTGTCCAGGCGGGTCAGCGCGGTGGCCAAAGACGGCGTGTCGGTCACCGGCAGCGTCAGGCTCAGGGTCGTGTAGGGGTCGTTACGGCTGCCGTCGGCGTGGATGCGCGCTTGTGCGGTGGACGTGCCGGTGGCGGGCAGGCGTGTCCAGGCTTGGCGTTCCAGGCTGTTGTTTGCGGCCAAGTCGTAAAGCCAGCGCAGGCTGCCGTCGGCTTGCAGGTCGGCTCCGACGGCGTCGTAGACCGTGGCGCCGCCGCTTAAGGCCAGATCGAGCCAACCGCCGACTTGCGGCCCAGCGTTGCGCAGGCGCAGTTGCAAAGCGATGACATCGCCTTGGCGGTATTCCGGCCATGGGCTCAGGTCATCGAGCAGGTTTAACAGTAGCCGGCTGAATTCGCCGATGCCGCCGGTTTCCTGCGGCGCGGCTTCGGCCGGGAGATCAAAGCTGAGGTAGGCCGTTTCGCCGCGTCCGTAGTGCTGGTGAGTCAGCGCGGGGCTGGAGGTCTTGTTGCGGACGTCGATCAATTGGCCGAGTACGCTAGTGGTTTGCGGGCGTATCCGGTTGACTTCGCGCGGCGCGGCGTAGCGTTGTTCGACGCCGTCATAGCCGGGCGCCGGTACGACCCGCACACCGTAGGCCTCGGTATGGCCCTGGTATTGCAGGCCCAGGACGCTGTCCAGCACGTTGTTACGCTGGTCGTGGTCGCCGCCAACCAAAAGCCCCAGGCCGTGGTTGACGGCTTCGCGCAGCTCTTTCTGCACGCTTTCGTCGAGCTTGACCTCTGCCGACAGCAGCGCGTGGAGGTTGTACGCGCCGCTGTGCAGGGCTTGTGTGTAGTCCTCGGCGCTGTCGACCAGGCTATAGGTCCAAGTGCCTGCTTGCAGGACATGGGCCAAGTAGTCGCGTTCTGACTGTTGGGTCTCGCAAGCATCGCTGTCTTCATGCCCGTTATCCTCTTCATCGCCAGACGAGTTGTCTTGGTTGTCGTCCTCTTGATTGTTGTCATTCTTGCTGTCTTGTTGGCGTTTTCGTGATGACGAATTGGTTTTGTCGTCGCCCTTGTTATCGTCTTCGTCATCGCTGTCATGCTCGTCGTCTTGTCGGCACACTTCATCCAGCGGATCGACCAGCACCAGCAAGCGTCCGTGCGCTTCGACTTCCAGCGTGCCGTGCAGGTTGATGACGGGCGTGGGCGCCGTGATCGTGACGGTAACGACGGCGCTGTCGCACAGGGCCTCGTCGGGTGCCGGCAGGCAGACTCGATAGCTGAAAGTATCGACGCCGCTGTAGCCGACGAGCGGGCTATAGGTCGTGCTACCATCAGTGTTGACTGTCGCCGTGCCGTGGCTGGGCGCGGTTGCCAGCGCATAGACCGCTCCGGACGGGATCAGGTCGTTATCGGCCAAGCTACCTATGACCGGGGTGTCGGCGGCGGTGTTCAGGCTATCATCGATGGCGTCCGGGCCGACGGCGACCGTGACGGTCGCGGTATTGGTGGTTTGGCCCAGGTCGTCTTGTACCTGGTAGGCTGTGTGGCTGACGCCGCTGAAGACCGGATCCGGTGTAAAGACGATGCTGCCGTCGCTTTGGGCGACATACACGCCTTGGCCAGCCAGGCTGATTTGGCTATTGGGTTCCGCTGTGCTCGGGTCGAGGTCGAGCGTGGTTGGGATGAAAGCGGTTGCGCCGGGACCAAGCCGGTCGTTGGCGATGACGTCCAGCGTGACCGGGACGGCATGGACGGTGCTGATGCGGTCGTCGTTCGCGACCGAAGGGTCGCCGTCGACGGCAAAGTTCAGTGCGCTGAGTGCGACGACGCCGACTTGGATATTCAGGCGACCATCGGCGTTGCTATCCGCGATGCCGACCTGGGTCTCGCCGGTAAAGCGCCAACCGTTGGCCAGGTTCGCTACGACGCTGTTTTCCTGTGTGGCCAGCAGCAAACTGAATGCGGCCAATGGTGGGACTTCCAGTTGGTAGCTGCCGTCGGTGGCCACCGGGGTGGTGGCAACGGCCAGGCCGTTGCCATCGATTACGGTGATGAAGCCTCCGCCGGCGTTGGTACCGGGTTCGCTGCCGTTACGGACTTGGTTGTGGTCGAGGTCGTGGAAGACTTGGCCGGATAAGGTGACCGAGGTCGGTGGGGCTACGGTGAGCCTCACTTGGGCGGTGGCGGCCCGGCCTAGGCTGTCGCGGATCAGGTAGTTGAGCGGCGCAACGTCGCCGACCTGGTTGAGGGTGGGCGTGTAGCTAAGGCTGCCGTCCGCTTGTACCTGCCAGTCGCCCTCCGCTGTGGTTTGCGTCATTTCCACCGTGTCGGTGGCAGGATCGAGGTCGAGCGTGGCCGGATTCAGGACGCTACCCGGCTCGGCCCGGTCGTTGTTCGCCGGCGACAAGTTGAGCGGCGTATTGAACAGCGTAGCGGCGATATCGTCGCGTGCGCTCGGCAGTTGCGTCGGCAATACAACGATACGGACGGTTGCGCTTGTATTTAAGCCGCTGCTGTCGGCTACCGTGTAGTTTATTACGGCGTCGCCGGTAAAGGCCGCTGCCGGCATGTAAGTGACGGTGCCGTCGGCCTGGACTTGCCAATGGCCGGTGACGTTTACCCACTCGCTGTCCACCGCCGGGGTGTCGGGATAGAGGTCAATGCCGGTGGCCGCCAAGGTTTGGCCGCCACCGGCATGGTCGTTGTCGAGTATGGACAAGGCCAGCGGGATGTCGGTCCAGGTTGCGCCGCTGTCATCCAATGCGACAGGCGTTTGTCCGCCGCTGACGCTGATGCTGAGCGTGGATGTCGCCGTGTTGCCGAGGTCATCGGCAATGGCGTAGGACAATTGGGCCAAGCCGCCGTAACCGGCGTTCGGCGTGAAGGTAACCGTGCCGTCAGTGTTGGCTTGCCAGAAACCCGCCGAGTCGGTTTTTACGGTTTCGATGGTTGCTGTGGATGGATCGAGGTCGAGCGAGGCCGGTTCCAGGTTTGCATTAGGCCCGGCTACATCGTTACCGATGACAGCCAAGGTGATAGCCGTATCGATCAGCGTCGCTCCTGCATCCGGATTGGCATGTGGGCGGTCGGTACTCAGGTCGCCGAACGGATTGGCAGGCCCCGTCACGGTCACTTTGATTTGGGCGCTGGCGGTTGTTTGTCCCAGGTCGTCGTGTACGCGATACGTCAGGCTGCTGACACCGCTGAAGCCCGGTTGCGGCGTGAAACGGATAACGCCATCCGGTAGTGCCGTAAAGCGGCCTTCGCCGGGCAAAGTCGCTTCCGTGTCGAATGCCGGTGTCGCGGGATTAAGGTCAATGCTACCTGCAATCAGTTGCGTCGTGCCGACGCCCGGCCAGTCATTCGCCAGGACAGGCAGCAACACGGCTACGCCCTGGGTGGTGATGGCAGTGTCGTTGGCCGCCGCTGAGGGTGCGCCATCTATGCCGAAGTCGAGTGCGCCGACTGCCTTGATGCCTGTGGTCACGTCGAGACGGCCGTCAATGGCGGCATCCGCTGTGCCACCGATAATTTCAGCGGTGTGACTCCAACCGGTCGGCAAGGCAGCGCTAGTGGCGTTGGCGCTATCGGCAATCACTAAGGTGTAATCGGCAAGGCCCGGTACGGTCAATTGATAGCCGCCATCCGCCTGTACCGGAGCGGTAGCGATCGCTGCGCCTTGGCTCAGGGCGGTGATCCAGGTGCTGCCAGCCGCGATGCCGGGTTCGTTGCCGATTTGCACCTGATTGTGGTCAAGGTCATGGAACACCGTGCCACTGAGGGTTATTTTCGGTACGACGGCCCGGAAGGCGGCATTCGCCAGTTCCTTGACGGTACCGTCAACCGTGGCGCGCAGCAGACAGGCGTAAGCGCCCGGCTTGAGCGCCGCCGTGTCGATCACGCGTTCGTGTTGCTCGCTTTGTTTGCCCGCCAAGGTCACGATACGCGGCTCTTCGGAGATGACGGTTTCGTTGTCCAGGTTGACCAGGACGCTGGTTAGCGGCAAGGCGTCGATGCCGACGGCCGACTGATTGGTCACGCTTTCGCTACAGGTCACAGAAGTGCCGATGTCTACCGGGTTAGGCGCGACGCTGACGGTTCCGGTCAGGCCTTGCAGCGTGGTGCGAACTACAGTGAACGTTTTTTGGAAACTATCCAGGATGACGCCGTCTTCGCTACGAGTAACGCTAACGTTTACGGTATAAACGCCGCCGGCAGCGTCTGCCAGCGGGAAGGCGAAACTGGCCGGGAGTGTACCTCCGGCTGCCAGTTCGCCGATAGTGGTGCTGCCGGTATAGATAGGCGTGCCATCGGGGGCGATAACGCTGACGCTCATCGTAGTAGGTGCCAATAGCGCGTTGACGGCGGTATTGGTAATAGAGCCGTCCAGATGGACTTGATCCCAGCCGGCGTAGATCAGTTGGTCAGGGCTGAGCGTGTCGGCCAGCGTCGGCGCGTTGGCGTTAGTGACAATAGCGAACAGCGTGGAACCCGTGGCGACCACGGCGCCGCTGCCGTCGAGCAGTTTGGCTTGAAGCCGGTAGTCGCCGGTCAGGAATAGGCTGGTGTTCCATAGGGCCTGATAGGCGACCGTGGACAAGCCGGTCTGTTCGGTGACGGTGATTGCTGGCAAGTCTTGTACCGGAAAGCCGACGGCGTCGACGATGCCGAGCTGCAATTCCCCGCTGAAAGGCAGGATACCGCCGTTGCTGACATCGACGTTAATGTTGACCGGGGTTTGCGGCCCGTATTCGGCGGCATCCAGGCCGGATTGTATTTGCATCGCGGTGCTCGCCAGCACGCTCGGGATTGTCAGCGGAGTACGTACTTTTTGACCCGCTACGAAACTGTTATGGAACTCGACAAAAGCGTCCTGGGCGATGGCACGGGTTTCATTTTCGCTCATGCCTTTCAGCAATAGGTCGAATTGCAATTGGACGCCGCGGTTATCGACCTGGGTCAGGTTCCAGACATGCTCGAAGCTGCCGTTACCAAGGTCAGTAGATTGGTTCGGCGCCGGGTTCATGCCGGAGACATTAACGTCGCTACGGGTGATCAGGTGGACGTCGGCGTCGATACCGCCGCAAACGACCGGGAACGAGAAGATCTTGCCCTGGTTGAGGTCGGTCCAGATTAAAAGCCGTTGGCCGAAACGGTCGTAGAACAATACGTCCATATCGGATAGGGCAGGATCAAAGTCGGGACCGTACAGGACTTGGCGTTCCTCGCCGGTGTCGCCGATAATTTGCATCAGCGTATTCTCTTCCCCGCCTAGCTTGAACGGGTAATCGATCATGGGTGCGAACAACAGGTTATTGGAACAATCCGCGGTGACGTTAATGCCTTCGAACTCAAACAGTGCCTGGTTGTGGTATTCGGAATAGCGTTTACCGTCGGGACTGACGCGTAAGATCTTGTAGTAATTCCTCTTGATGCCGTCCTCATCCAGGTGTAGTCCCATGTTGCCTGTCAGGATATAGAAATAGCCATTGGCATCGATGGTGAGTCCCCTGGCATTCGTGATGCCGTTCCTGGTGACCAGCTCCACCCGCCCATCCGCGTGGATACGGGATAAGGCATTGGCAGCATCGACGACATAGAGCTGTCCGTCCGGGCCTATCGCCAAGCCTTTGACCGCACCACCCACAGTAGCCAGTGGCGTCACCGTGCCGTCCGGGGTGATTTTCAGTACAGTGGCGGCATTGGCGACGACACTGGAGTAGGAATAAAGATTGTCTTGGGCGTCAATCGCCAAACCATAGCCAAGCGAGTAACCCGATACGAAGGTCGAAACAACGCCGGTGGGGCTGATCTTCACGATGCTCGATGCAACAGACGTGTGGGTTGCATAGATATTGCCTTGGGTGTCCGCTGCTATGCCCCGACCTGTTGTTTTCGAGGCCGCTGCCAGCGTGGTGCCGGCAGGGTCGATACGGGTGATGCTGGTGGAGTCGGCTCCGAACAGGTTGATGACGGCCTGGTTCGTATTGTCGCCGGGGCGCACGGTGGCTTGGGCTACTGTTATGTCGCCGTGGGCGTTGGGACCGACATGCAGCGTGTTGAACAACGAGCCGTATTCAGCATGGGTATCGACAAGCAGTTCGACCTGGAAGTCGCCGCTTAAGGTCGGAGTCCAACTGCCAAAATCCAGTGGAATGGCGGTAGCATCCAGCTCCAGTGGGGCTAGTGCAACGGTGCTGGTGTGCACTACTTCGCCTACGCCGATGCTACTAGATGGCGTGGACGGGTACAATTTGATCAGGGAGTGGATGGTATCGACAGGCAGGACGATCCGGCTGTCGATATCCCACACGCTTCCGTGTACCGTGAGCGGCAATACATCCGTGATCTCGCTACGGGTGCCATCCGCTGCAAAGAACGCCAGTTTCCTGGAACTGTACACGGCGGCGATACGGCCATCGGTCGCTATCGCGAAGGTTTCCAGTGCGGGTAAACCGGTTTGTACGGTTTCCAGTGTATTGTCGGCGGCGAGGCGGAAGATTGTGCCTTTTGCCCAGTCGCCGATGTACAACGTTCCTTGGGCATCGGCCTGGATTTCCCGGACATTGCTCAAGTCGGGGAGAGGCAGTTTGGTTTTGCCGCCTGTAGGCGTGACGTTGTACACACCGCTGGCTGCCGCCGCAATAAAAACGCGTCCATCCGCCAGCACTTCGATCGCTTGTTGTCCGGTAAGGCTGGTCACAATTTTTTGGCGGCTGCCGTCGGCAGCCAAGCGTTCGTAGCTACTGGACGCATTAAGCACGTAGATATCCCCGTTGGGCGCCACGTCCACATCCACTGGACTGGTAAATCCCGTGGCGACCTGAGTGACGGTTCCCGCTGCATCGACCCGGCTCAATATGCCTCCAGTATTATTCACGGCATAGAAATTACCCGCGTTGTCCCTGTCGATTCCGTAAGGGCGATTCAAGCCATTGCCCTGCGCCAGGGTCAAGGTTTCCAGTACGGTGTTGCTGGTCTGGTAGCCGGGATTTTTCAACGTGACTTTGGCGGTGATCGTACCAGCGGAAAGATTGAGATTACCCCGGTTGCTTACCAGCGCGGTGAGATGCACCGGTTGCTGCGCGGCCAACTGGACGATGGGTGGATCGAAATGCACCGAACCGCCGATGGCGCGGGTAGCCAGGATTTCGACCGGGACACTACGCTCGGCCAGCAATTGCCCAGAGACGCCGTCATAGGCCTGGACGATGAAGTCGTACCAGCCGGGGGTGGTCGTGCCGTTATGCCAGTCCATTTCTGCGCTGACGGCATCGTTAGCGGGTACCGTTTCCAGTGCGTCGGCGGCGTTGCCGCCAAGCGGGACAAGCCGGGCCGGGAACTCTTCGACGATCTGGCCGCCGGTAGCAACGATCACGCCGTACAGGCGTACCTTACGTTCTAAGGCCTTACCGTTAACCAGGTGGGCTTGGGCTTTAATTTTGCTGTGGGCGGGGTAACCCGGCTGTTCAAGCAACACGGCATCAATATCGAAATCCGCTACGGTGGCCCGCTCCAGCGTCACGTTCAACGTGGACAGGCCGGGCTGGGCCAGGCTGACTTCGCCCTGACGGCTCAGGTAACCGACCGCACTGACGGCGACTGTGAACCGGGTTTAGGCAATGGCGTCTATCCGGTAGGAACCGTCGGCGGCGGTATGTACACTTTTTCCTTCGCTGTCTATCGCAACTACGGCACCGACTAAAGGCATTCCGGTTTTGCTGTCTGTGACCACGCCCGTCAAGATGCTGCCGTTGGTTGTGGCGGGCGGTAGACGGATGGTGCCGAGATCGGAGACGCCTGCGGATGCGGTCAGCGACAACCTCAAGCCCTGGTAGCCGACCCCGTTCAAATCGAGCATCCAGGCGCCGGGGGCTAAATCCGCCAGCAGGAATTGTCCGTTCGCATCTGTCACAACGCTGGGCGTGCCCCCGGCAACGGCTACCGTGACTCCCGCCAGGGCTAATCCCGTGTCGGCATCGACTACGGTGCCGGTCAGCGTGGTTTGGGTGGGTACGACTGCGGAATCAGCCGGCAAGCTGGGTGAGAAGGTCAGCGTGGCACCGGCTGAGAGCGTGGCGGAACCCGTCGCGTCCAGGAAACCGGGTGCCGATGCCGTGATGGTGATGGCACCAGACGGTGCCGCGATACGGTAAGCGCCCAAGGCATTGGTTACCGCCGATACTGTGGCGCTGCCAGTCAGCGTGATATGGGCGCCGGCGATGGGGTTCCCGTTGGCGGCATCGGTTACACTGCCGGTGACGATCCCGTCACTCGTTGAGCCGGACAGTGACGGCAGACGGATGATGCCGAGATTCGATACGCCGGCCGGTGCGCTAAGCGTGATATGGGCGCCACTATAGCCGGCCAGGCTTAGATCGAGTTCCCAGGTGTCGGACGCCAGATTCACCAGGCTGAATGTGCCTGATGCATCGCTGACGGTTCTGAGTGTGCCGCCGCTCACGGCCACGTCGACACCGGTCAAGGGTTGGCCGGTACTCGCATCCACTACGGTACCGTACACGCTGGTTGTCGATGGCGGCGCGCTGGAGGCAACCGTCAAACCGGGCGATAAGGTCAGCGTAGATCCGGCCGCCAGGGTCGCTGTCGCGGTCGCATCCAGGAAGCCCGGTGCCGACACCATGACCGTGAACGAACCGGGCGGCACGACGAGACGATAAGCGCCGGCCGTATCCGTGAGTGTCGTGGCATTGGAACTGCCGCTGAGCGTGACGGCTACGCCGGCGAGCGGCTGGTTATTGGCGGCAGAAGTCACGACGCCCGCCACAATGGCGACATCCTGCGCAGCGGTCATGCCCACCGTACCGAGATCCACTTGTTGTCCGGCATTCAGCGAGCCGGTTCGGTCGGCATCGATATAGCCCGCTAGGGTAAACCCAACGCTATAAGTACCCGGCGCTATCCCCTGATACAGAAAACCGCCATCCGCCCCTGTGAGCACGGACTGGCCGTTGCCAGTCGATACCAGCACGCCGCCTAGCGGCAAGCCGCTGTTCTGGTCAACGACATGGCCCGTGACCGTGCTATCCCACGGTGACGGCGTCCCCGACCCAGCCTGCATAAGCCACAAGGCGCGGGCCGCCAGGGCGGTGCGGTAAACATCCTGTCCCCAGGAGCCGTCGGGCAGTTGGGCGTTTTCCAAGAGCTTAGCCGCGTTTGTTAGCGGTGTCGTATCGGTGGTCGCAGGCGCTAAGGCCAATAAGGCCCATGCGGTTTCAAAATCGCTACCCCAGCCGCCGTTAGCGTCCTGGGTAGACAACAGAAAATTTACGGCTTTGCTGATAGGCTGGGCCAGATCGTAACGTAAGCGATGGGCATGCAAGGCCATCAAAGCAGACGCCGTGGTGTAGGGAGCAGCCTGCGCGTAGCGGTTCTGGGTATAGCTGCCATCGGCATTTTGCTGGGTACGGAGGTAACTGACCGCGGCGGAAATCACCGCAGTGTGACTGCTGGGCGTTTTTGCCAGTGCTTCCAGCGCGAAAGCGGTGTCCAGCACAGTGCTGGTCATACCGGGTGAACCGCCGAAACCGCCATCCGGGTTCTGATTGGCTTCGAGCGCGGCTAGTATATCGGCAGGGGTGCCGGTGCCGGCTTCGCCGTGGGCGATGAGGCTGCGCGCCAAGTATTCGGTGATGGGCTGAGTGGAAGAGGTATCGAGAAAAGCAAGCGATGCCGGACGGGGGGTATCGACAGAGTTAAGCGCGTGCAGCGTGCGCAAGGTCTCGGCGGTGGCCTGAGTAGGCGTGGCAATGTCGTCCGGGCGTTCATAACTGCCGCCGGCCTGTAACTGTACATCCAGCCATGTTAGTGCTGCGGGATTGGCCCCTGCCAAGGGAGTGAACAGCGACAGTACGATCAGTAACCACCAGAAACTGGGCTCTATATTCAGTCGCAACAATACATTGGAATAACGCATGAGTTTCCTCTCCCCGGAGGTATAAGTAGCTACACAATTTATTATGTTGAAAACCTGCTTGGAAAACGACCATCTTATAGGTCGTTATGGGCCATCATCTTGAGCGTTTTCTGAACCCAGGCATCGCATGCTATAGCATTCCTCATAAAGCACCGATTAAACGCTAGGCCAAATACGTCCGTAATGGGATGGGATAGTCAGCCACGCTCCTGCTCTACCCCGGTAACAAAGTTATCCTGACCGTGCAGTTGTTCGATATAGTGGCCGCCGTGTTGAATGTGAGTCGCACACACTGTTCGACAGCAGTAACATTTACTGCGCTTAGGCTTATTGCCGCGCTGCTTTCACGCTCGAACAGCAACAGCAACAGGCCGCGCGATAGATAATGGTCATAATCATGTAGAAATAATGCCCACCGCGCCGGAACTCTTCGCAACTTTTGCGCGGATATACCAGTTTCCAAGTTAAGCTGACCAAACTTTGGCCGACTTCATCGTAAAAATAATCTCAACGCAATGGCCTGAGTAACATTACACGGCCAAGACCGTTCTCGGGCAGGAAGTAATTTTCGCCGAACTCCTGACCCTGCCAGAGCATGGGAATGCCTTTCGCTGATAGGTGTACAGCCAGTGCTTGTTCACAGTGTAGAAAAATCACGGGTCAACGTGCGATTAAAGTTGGTGCTGACGCCGAAATAATCCTTGGCGAACGGCCCTATAAACAGGTTTTCGTGATGATTGACGAGTGGAAGGCTTTTCATGATTTAACCCAATTAGATTACGGCAATCATTATAGACAAAACGCTCAAGCTCT
>SCST01000479.1 GCA_004299465.1 Methylovulum sp.
GCGGCAACAAACAACTCATAACAGACTACTTGCACAGCAGCGGCGATATTTAACGAACTGTACTCGGCGTTACAGGGAATGCGTAGCAAAAAATGACATAAATCCAATTCGTGATTTTTTAATCCCGAGTTTTCGCGGCCAAAAATAATCGCTACCGATTGCTTAGGTTCATTAATGACGATGTTTTCAGCACACGCCCTGGGCGTCATTTCCGGCCAACTGATGGTTCTGCACCGGGCGCTGGCGCCAATAACCAACTGGCAATCCGCTATGGCCTCCTGCAAACTTTGACATACCGTCGCCCGCGCCAATACATCATCGGCGCCGGAGGCCCTCGATGTCGCATCCGCACTGGGGAAAATTTTAGGCGCAACCAGCCATAAATTATTCATTTTCATATTCTTCATCGCACGGGCAACGGCGCCAATATTTCCAGGGTGCGTTGTTTCGACAAGAACAATTTTTATATGAGACAGCAACGTACCATCCTTCGTAGAAAAAGTCGGAAAGTTTACCAAAAGATTTGCTATCCTATGAGTTTTAATCAGCTCTTTAATTCAGCACTATGCAACCCATGTTAAACACCGCCGTCCGCGCAGCAAGAAGCGCGGGCGATTTGATTCTTCGCTCGTCCGACAATATCGGCCACCTGCGCATCGACCAAAAAGGCAAAAACGACTACGCCAGCGAAGTCGACAGGATGGCGGAGCGGGAAATTATTAACATCATCAAAGCCGCTTATCCCGAACATGCCATCCTTGCAGAAGAAAGCGGCAGTCATCAAGGCAATGATTATGTCTGGATAATAGACCCGCTGGACGGCACCACCAACTTCCTGCACGGTTTCCCCCAATACGCCGTCTCCATCGCTTTAAAACACAAAGGCAGGCTCGAAGTCGGCGTGATTTACGATCCCTTACGTGATGAATTATTCACCGCCAAACGCGGCGGCGGCGCCATGCTGAATAACCGCCGCCTTAGAGTCACGCAACAAAGCAGCTTGAAAGGCGCATTAATCGGCACCGGTTTCCCTTTTAAAACCGATCAACACCTGAACGCTTATGTCGGCATGTTCCGCACATTAACGATGGAATGCGCCGGCATCCGCCGCGCAGGTGCGGCAGCGCTGGATTTGGCTTATGTCGCCGCCGGGCGGCTGGACGGCTTCTGGGAAATAGGCATTATGGAATGGGATATGGCGGCCGGCATCTTATTGATCAAAGAGGCGGGCGGCGTCGTCACCGACTTCTCGTTTAATGACAACTACCTGCAATCAGGCAATGTCATTGCCGGCAGCCCTAAAATGCACCAACTCATGTACCAATTGATTGAGCCGCATGTGACGGGTAGTTTGAAATAAACATGACAGCGAAGCACTATAAGCCCTGCATCAAATGACCGCCATGCTGTTTTAACCAGCGCCTCTGGTGTTGGTAATCCGGCAAATGTTCGGCGACCAAATCCCAAAAACGCGTGGAATGATTCCTGACCCGGATATGGCAAAGTTCATGCACGACGACATATTCGAGCACTTCGGGCGGGGCCATGATGAGCAACCAGTTGATGTTGATGTCATTATGGATGCCGCAACTGCCCCAGCGGCTTTTTTGGGTCTTGATGATGATCGAGCGCGGCAGCAACTGTTTTTTACCGGCATGGCGTTTTACCAGTTGCTCCACATGCAGGCGGGTTTGCGTTTTCATCCAGCTCGTCAATGCGGCTTTTATCACGTCGCTGTATTCCGTCATTAACAAGGCTTCCGGGATATGGGCTGTAAACGCGTCGGTAAAGCTGATTTTTACGCGCTTTAATTTTGTTGGCGTAATGCTCAGTTTATACGCCGTACCTTGATAGCTGATGTCCACGCCTTCACGATAAAAAGCCGGTGCAGGTGGGCTGGGCTGCTGGCTGACGACCTTGTTGACGGCCGAAATAATCCATTGCTGCTTTTCGCTGACAAATTGATGCAGCCGGTGCTCGGCTATCTGCGGCGGAGCGACGACTTCTATTTTATTCGTTGTGACGATAATCTTCGCTCGGGTCGCCCGCCGGCTGCGCCGGATGCTATACGAAAAAGGCAGGTCGGACATGGTCAATCGAGTAAAAAGTTGGCTTGCTGTTGATTATCCAGTGCTGCATCAGTGGTTTCGTCTTTTAGACTAACGCCGGAAAGTTGCAGCTTTTCGGCTTCGTTAAGCAAAAACAGTAATTTCTTCAATGCCTGTTCATAACTCAAGCCCTTGCTGTGGATATTGGAAATGCAATTGCGATCGGCATCGGTGCTGACGCCCGGTTTGGCCCGGTAAGTGAAGTAAATGCCCATGCTGTCGGGTGAGCTCAAACCGGGGCGTTCGCCGACCAGGACAATGCAAAGCCTGGCGGCATAGTATTCGGCAACAGCATCGCCAACGGCTACCCGCCCATGTTTGACGAGACAAACTGGCGGCAGCGCATAAGCGTTTGCCTTTAGTTCGGGCAGCAATAAATCCAGAAAAGGTTCGGCGTGATGTGCTATGGCTTTAGACGATAAGCCGTCGGCAACCACGACCACCGCATCGGCTGGACGGTTTGCGTTACGCTGTAAACAGGCCATAGCCGATGCATTTAACAAGCGCCCGAGGTCAGGGCGCTGCAAATACATACGTTGGTTTTCTGCCTGTGTTTGTAGGCTCAAGGCCTGGTGGCCTTGCGCAGATAAGCGTTGTGCGAGACCGGCAAAATCCAGCGGGATATTGACTGCATCGCGGGCCAATGCGTGCGCATGCGAAAATTCCAGGCAGGCTCGGGTCGTAAGGCTCATGCCCGCACGCCCTAAGGCAATGCGCGCCGGCGTGAATTGGGCCAGGCTGTGCCACGGATCTGCGGGGATTATTGTATTCTTGTTGTCGCTCATCTAGCGCTACCTATCCAGTTTTTGTAAAGCCGGTTTAAATAAGGCCGGTATTTCACGCTGTGGCAGCAATTGATTATCGGCATTGAAAATCCGGTGCTGTTGCAGCCATTGCTCAAATTCGGGCGCGGGTCTCAGGCCCAGCACTTGGCGCAAGTACAGCGCATCATGGAATGACGTCGATTGGTAATTGAGCATCACGTCATCGGCACCGGGAACGCCCATGATAAACGTGCCGCCGGCCACGGCAAACTGCGTCAGCAGCATGTCCATATCGTCCTGGTCGGCTTCAGCATGGTTGGTGTAGCAGACATCGCAGCCCATAGGCAGGCCCAATAATTTTCCGCAGAAATGATCTTCCAAGCCGGCGCGGATGATCTGCTTGCCATCGTAAAGATATTCCGGGCCGATAAAGCCGACGACAGTATTGACCAGCAACGGTTTAAATTTACGCGCGACCGCATAAGCCCTGGCTTCGCAGGTTTGCTGGTCTAAACCCTCATGGGCGTTGGCAGACAGCGCGCTGCCTTGCCCGGTTTCAAAATACATGCAGTGATCGCCCAACATGCCGTTTTCAAACGCGCTGCCGCGTTTAAGTTCCAGTGCGGCCAACCGGGCTTCGCTTAATAAATCCAGGTTGATGCCGAAGCTGTCATTGGCTTTTTGTGTCCCGGCTATCGATTGAAACACCAAATCGACCGGCGCGCCTTGGGTAATGGCTTGCAGCGTCGTCGTCACATGCGCGAGCACACAGGCTTGCGTCGGGATTTGATAACGTTCGATCACGTCATTCAGCAAGTGTAGCAAGCGTAAAGTCGCTTCAAGATTGTCAGAAGCCGGGTTGATGCCGATAACGGCGTCGCCGCAGCCGTACAGCAATCCGTCCAGCAGGCTGGCGGCAACGCCGGCGGGATTATCGGTAGGATGGTTGGGTTGCAGGCGCGTGGACAGGCGATATTCAAGGCCAATCGTGCCGCGGAAGCGGGTAATCACGCGGCATTTTTTAGCGATCAGGATCAAGTCCTGGATGCGCATGATTTTCGAGACGGCGGCGGCCATTTCCGGCGTCACGCCAGGGGCTAAGGCGCTTAGCGCTTCGGTGGTCGCCTGTTCGGATAGCAGCCAGTTGCGAAAATCGCCGACTGTTAAATGGCTGACCGGAGCAAATGCTACGCTGTCATGCCCGTCGATAATCAAGCGCGTCACTTCATCCTGTTCATAAGGCACCAATGCTTCATTGAGGAATTGTTTCAGCGGCACATCGGCAAGCGCCCATTGCGCCGCGACCCGTTCGAGATGGTTAACGGCAGCGACGCCGGCCAGGAAATCGCCGGAACGCGGCGGTGTAGCCTTAGCCATCAGGTTGCGCAGGGTTTTAAAATCGTAGGTCAGATGGGAGAGATGGGTTTTGTACATGATTGACTTATCCGGATATTCGGGATGTTCAAGTTAGCATTGCGTTATGAAAGCGGTGTTATACACGGATACGGGATTTGAATCCATAACTGCGCGCGTCCACTATAGTGGCGTACAAAACCTCATCGATGTCTGCCAAACTCATCAGCGACAGCAGGATGGCCGAAATAATAGCCCTGAAAAATAGTGCAGCCTTTTTCCACCAGGAAGTTTAGCTGCTGTTCGGTTTCCACGCCTTCTGCAATCACATTCAAGCCCAGGTTTTTCGCCATCGCAAGAATGGTTTCGACAATGACGGCATCATTCGAATTTTGATTGATATGCCTGACAAAACTTTGGTCAACCTTCAATTGGCTTAACGGGAACCTGGTCAGGTAGGCCAGTGATGAATAGCCGGTGCCGAAATCATCAATGCTGATACTGATGCCAAGCTCGGTCAACAACTGCATTTTAGCGGCCGTAACAAGGACATTATCAATGAGGATGCTTTCTGTTAATTCAATCATCAACGACGACGGTGAAATGTCGGCATCTTGAATGGCTTGCTTGACCTGGTCAACAAAATCCTGCTGCTGAAACTGCCGCGAACTGACGTTGACGGCAACATGGCTAAGCCCCAATCCTTGCCTGTGCCATTCTTTTACCTGCCTGCAGGCCTCTTGCAGGACCCAGCTCCCGATAGGCAAAATCAGGCCGGTTTCTTCGGCGATAGGGATGAAATCCAGCGGCGAAATTTTGCCTTTTTCGGGGTGCATCCAACGGATCAGCGCTTCTGCGCTCAGTATATTGCCGTCAAGATCAACCTGCGGCTGGTAATACAGCACAAATTGTTGCTGATCGACGGCGATCCTGAGGCTGTTTTCAAGCTGCAGGTATTTGTCGGCCGCTTCCTGCATGCTTTGATCGAAAAAACTGATGGTATTCCTGCCTTTTTCCTTGGACTGGTACATCGCGGTATCGGCCTGCTGTATCAGTTCCGTCGCCTCTTCCCGGCAAGTGCCGGAAAACAGTGTAATGCCCATGCTGGCGCTGAAATAATGCTCGTTATTTTTCAGCAAATAGGGCTGGTTTAATGCCTGCATCACTTTCTCTGCGACATTCAATGCGTTATTGGTGGCGTCATCAATAGCGTCGGCATTCGTATTGATTAATATGACAAACTCATCGCCCCCTAAACGGGTGGGCATGTCCTCTTCACGAACCGCTTTCCTCAGCCGGTTGGCGACTTGCACCAATAATTCATCGCCGATATGGTGGCCTAATGAATCATTAAGCATTTTAAAGCGGTCCAGATCGAGGAAGATAATCGCGCCATAGGTGTTCTTGCGCTTTGCCTGGATCATAGCCAGCTCTATTCTTTCGAGCAGCAGGCGCCGGTTCG
>SCST01000480.1 GCA_004299465.1 Methylovulum sp.
TAAAAATCCAGCCGGGTTATTCTGGCAGCAAACAATACCGGCTGGCGGTGCCATGCTTATCCCTGCTCTAGCCGGTTGAGAACAATTTCCTATCGACGGTTTTCTAGCTTATACTTTCCAGGATACCGCCAACTTTCCCATAATAATCAACACCAAAGCAGACCACCCATGGAAACAGCAGATTCAATACCCTATTTTGATGTCATCTTCGAGGAGTTCAAGAATCAGGATTCCGTTCTCGCCGAAGCCTTCGGCAAACACGTGCATTGGGGGTTTTGGCAGGACCCCGAACATGCAGAGCTGTCGCTAGAAAGCTTTTTAGAAGCGGCCGACCGGCTTTCGGAACAGCACTTTGAAGCCGCGGCGATCACTGATAACATGAAAATACTGGATACCGGTTGCGGTTTCGGCGGCTCTATCTCGCTGCTGAATGACCGGTATCAACAGATGGAACTGCATGGCGTCAATATCGACGCGCGCCAGATAGACCGCGCCAAAAGCACGGTTATTGCCCGCGAAGGTTCAGGCAACACGATTGATTTTAAAGTCGGCGACGCCTGTAAACTGGACTACACCGATGCCCGCTTTGATGTCGTGCTGGCCGTCGAATGTATTTTTCATTTCCCGTCCCGTAGCGATTATTTCAGCGAAGCCTGGCGCGTTTTAAAACCCGGAGGGCGACTGATAATCTCGGATTTCATTGTCAACCGGCCCACATCGATGCTCTTTGCGTTGATGTGCCTGCCCTACCTGCCGCTGATGAAAAAGTATTACGGCGAGCTCGGCGAGCCGATGACCCTGTCGTCCTATAAACGCCTGGCCAAGGCCGCAGCGTTTGATGGGTATGAAACCAGGAACATTACAGCCGGTACACTACCGACCTATAAATTCCTCGAAAAATTCACGACGGCCACCGGGCCTGAAGCGAAAGAGATTACTAAGCTCTACCGTTTCCAGCATTTAATTTCGCGGCTCGGATTTCACCGCTACACGGTGCTGGCCTTTCAAAAGAGATGATCATGAACACAACAGATGCCTACCTTGAACAATTGCAACGCGACGGCTACGTCATCGTCGAAAACGTCCTCGAACCGGAGCTGGTCGAGCTAATCGACCGGGACTTGCGGCGGCTAGAAACAGAGCTGGACATCCAGACCGGGAAAAACGAGTTTGAAGGCACCCGGACCTTACGTATCCATAACCTGCTGGTGCATGGCGAACTGTACCAACAACTCCCCACGCACCCGAAAATACTGCCTATTATCGAACGCTTCCTCGATCCCGGCTGTCTCATCTCGTCGATATCGACATCGACGCTGTTACCCGGCGAAACCGCGCAAACGATTCACGCCGACGACCAATTAATCCCGCTCCCCAAACCGCATATCCCCATCGTCTGCAATACGCTGTGGGCGATCTCCGATTTTACCGACGAGAACGGTGCAACCCGGATTATTCCGGGTAGCCACACGGCCGATCATTCGCCCGATATTCATACAGAATACGACAGCATCGCCGCCGAAATGCCCAAAGGCAGTGTATTACTGCTGCACGGCAGCCTATGGCACGGCGGCGGCGCCAATCGCAGCGATGACCGACGCGCGGCAATCGCGTTGAATTATTGCGCGGGCTTTATCCGCCAGCAGGAAAACCAGCAACTGGGCATACCCAGGCACATCGCCCGCGGTTTTTCCAGGCGGCTGAGCGAGCTGGTCGGATACGGCATTTATAACACGCTGATCGGGCATATTAACTGCGGCCATCCGGGCAAATTGCTCGATGAATAAGCTGCATTTTAAGCTACAAAAGTAGGGCGCGCCGTGCGCGCCTTTTCCGGGCCCTCGAATAACCCACACCAATATTTAAACTATTTTTCGAAAACTTCATTTAAAAACAATCGATTAACAAGCGAAGCACTGCCAAGTCCTGAACGCATTCGCCCCAAAGGGTATCGCGTACCATTGCTGTCAAGCTCCGAAAAAAGGCGCGCGCGGCGCGCCCTACAAGAGCTCGCAGTCAAAAGCCGTTGCACCGCTCAACGGCACAACCTTTTTCATCGACAAGCCCATGTTCGCCGACGATTTGACGGCAACCGCGGCAACATGCTGTTCGCTCGCCTTGATGCGCCAAAACTGCCAGTGCCGCGGATCGTCCGCGCAACGTTCATCGAAGGATATGCCCGGCGGACGGTTGCCATCGAGATGGAAACTGAACTGGTCCAGCGGCAATGACAAGCCCATTCCCCTGGCTTTGATGTACGCTTCCTTCAGCGTCCAATAATCGAAAAAGCGGTTTTTTTGTTCACTGGCCGGCAACTTTAAAAGATCATCGACTTCACGGGCCGAAAAATAATGTTCGGCAATATTAAGCGCCGCATTTTTTCTTTCCCGGTATTCAACATCCACGCCCAGGTCATGGCGTAAAACCACCCCGCATAGAACTAAGCCGTCCGTATGCGAAAGATTAAAGCGTATCGGCAGTTCGGTCAGTCCCGGCATGATTTCGGGCTTGCCGTAAGCATTTCGGGAAAAACGCCAGTCCGGGGGCGCAACATCGGCATAACAGGATAAGGTCGAACGAACCAGCGCCCGCGTTACCAGGTACTGATGCCGGTGCCGCGCAAAATAGAACCGCCGCCATTGCGTCCGCTCCTCATCGGTAAGCAATTGTTCGTAACGCGACAAAAGCCGCTCGTCGCTGATTTCATCCGGGAACGCGAACCAGAGATCGATGACGTCTGTAGGAAGCTCTGCTAAAGCGTTTCCTTCCCGAATCGGCACAAACGGTGACGCAACCGGTTTCATTGAATGACTCCTGGGATAAACATAGGTATTTTTGGGGCAAGATAGGGCTGAATAATTGCAGCGGCTTCATTAAAACAAGTTTTTAAGACAAAGATAGTGCAAATCTATATCATAGTCCGCTTTTTAATCGCTTATTAGAAGGTTTTATCATGCAAGTAGCTGACAATATGGCTGTTTCTATTCACTATACGCTGACGAATGATGAAGGCGAAGTCATTGACAGCTCCGAAGACAACGAACCGTTAGTGTATCTGCACGGCGGCGGCAATATCATTTCCGGCCTCGAAAAAGCGCTGCATGGCAAAGCCGTCGGTGAAAAATTTAATGTGCGTATCGACGCGGAAGATGCTTACGGTGAATTCATGGACGACAGGGTCCAGGTCATCTCGCGCGATATGTTTGAAGGCGTTGATGACATTGAAGTCGGCATGCAATTCCATGCCGATGTCAGCTCAGGCCCCGGCGTCATCACCGTCGTCAATGTTGACGGCGATGATATTACCATCGACGGCAATCATCCGCTGGCCGGGGTACCGTTGACCTTTGCCGTGGAAGTCATCGAGATCAGGCCTGCGAGCCGCGAAGAATTGGCGCATGGCCATATCCACGGTGCAGGCTGCGATCATTAATCCCAAAAAACTTAGTCAGCCCCTAAACGTTTCAACCCTGCCGCTACCATTGAACCCTTCGATAAGCCCTGCGGACGGGGTAACATACCCCGTCCGGCATCCGCATCCGCCCCGCTCTCCTTAGCGCTTAGCACGATTGGCGATAATATCGTCAACGACAGACGGGTCGGCCAGCGTGGACAAATCCCCCATATTGTCCAACTCGTTGGCGGCGACTTTGCGTAAAATCCGGCGCATAATTTTTCCTGAACGGGTTTTAGGCAGGCCCGGCGCCCACTGGACCACATCCAGCGCCGCTATCCCGCCGATTTCCTCCTTGACCAGCGCAATCAATTCCTTTTTCATGGCGTCCGACGGCGCTACGCCGACATTAAGCGTCACATAGGCATAAATGCCCTGCCCTTTAATATCGTGAGGAAAGCCCACTACCGCCGATTCCGCAACATGCTCATGCAAATTCAGCGCGCTTTCTATTTCCGCCGTGCCCATTCTATGGCCGCAAACATTGATAACGTCATCGACGCGGCCGGTAATCCAGTAATAACCGTCTTCGTCACGGCGGGCGCCGTCGCCGGTAAAATAATAGCCCGGATAATGCTTAAAATACGTGTCGATAAAGCGCTGGTGATCGCCGTATACGGTACGCGCCTGCCCCGGCCACGAATGGCTGAGCACCAGCATGCCCTCGGCGGCTCCCGTCATGACCTTGCCGTGGTTATCGATAATTTCAGGCCTGATGCCGAAGAACGGCAAGGTCGCCGAACCGGGCTTCAATGCCGTGCTTCCCGGCAACGGCGTGATCAGGATGCCGCCGGTTTCCGTTTGCCACCAGGTATCGACGATAGGGCAACGGCCGCCGCCGACGGCATGATAATACCATTCCCAGGCTTCCGGGTTGATCGGCTCGCCGACACTGCCGAGAATCCTGAGGCTGCTGCGGTCGGTGCGCGTGACAAACTCATTGCCTTGCGCCATCAGCGCACGTATCGCCGTCGGCGCGGTGTAAAAAATATTGACCCGGTGTTTGTCGACAACGCGCCAGAAGCGGTCCGCCTCAGGATAAGTCGGCACGCCCTCAAACATCAGTGTCGTCGCGCCATTGCACAGCGGCCCGTAAACGACGTAAGAATGCCCGGTTATCCAGCCGACATCGGCGGTGCACCAATAAATATCGCCGTCCTGGTAATCGAAAATATATTTATGCGTCATCGCAGCAAACAGCAGGTAACCGCCCGTCGTATGCTGCACGCCTTTGGGCTTGCCGGTGGAACCGGAGGTATAGAGAATAAACAGCGGATCTTCGGCATCCATCATTTCCGGCTCGCACACGTCATCGGCATCCGCCATCGCGTCGTGGTACCAGAGATCGCGCGGTTCATGCCAGGCGACAGGATGGCCGCTGTGTTTGATCACGATGATTTTTTCCAGATTCGGGCAATGGCTCGCCGCCTTATCCACCGTGGCTTTAATCGGTATGAGCTTGCCGCCGCGAAAAGCTTCATCGGCACAAACCAGGTATTTGCAATCGGCGTCCAGTATCCGGTCTTTTAACGACTCGGCCGAAAATCCGCCGAATACGATCGAATGCACGGCGCCGATGCGCGTACAGGCCAGCATTACGACGGCCGCTTCGGGAATCATCGGCAAGTAAATACAGACAGGGTCGCCTTTGCCTACGCCTTGAGCCTTCAACACATTGGCGAATTTACAAACCTGTGCGTGCAATTCCTTATAAGTGACGGTCCTCGAATGCTGGGGATCATCGCCTTCCCAAATGATCGCGACCTGGTCACCGCGCTCGGCGAGATGCCGGTCCACGCAATTAACGCTGATATTGAGCTTACCGCCTTCAAACCAACGGATATGCGCCGATGGAAAGTCATAATCCATCACCGTATGCCACGGCTGGCTCCAGGTTAAAAACTGCCCGGCCTGTTCCGCCCAGAACGCTTCGGGGTCGGCTATAGAGCGTTGGTACAAGGTTTGATAGGTGTCTTCGGTAATATGCGCTTGCTGCGCTATTTCCGGCTTTACAGGATAAATAATAGGAGCTGACATGGTTTTTGGCTTGGCTTTGACAGATGGAGAAACACAACACATTAGTAAAATCCCGGGCGGATTGCACGAAAATTTTTTGTAACTGTTCAGTTTGGTAAAGTTGTCCACTGTAGAGCGCCGCGCCGCGCGCGCCACCAAAGCACCCGCACCTTATTCACATACCGGAAGGCGCGCACGGCGCGCCCTACGTTTCTGTTTAGCCTGTATTAACCGGTTCGGTCTAGCGCAATGCCGAACGCAGTTGCTGCAAGCGACTACGCGCCTGCTCAAATTTCATTTCGTTAAGCAATTGACCTATCTCGATGAAACGTGGCGCCGCGACGCTGCCTTCCAGCAGGTCTTGCAGCGCCTTGAATTGGCTAATGGCGTTAAACCTGTTGTTGGCCAATAAATGATCCAGTTCGTCAAGTCGCGGTTCGATGTCTTCACGGTTGCGGAAAAAGGCTTTTTCTTCCGGCCGTATATCAGTACCCGACGACGCGGAAATCGCGTCATAGGCCTTCTGTTTGTCCGGAATACCCTGCCAATGCGTCGTTTCAATAACAGGCGCTACCGGCATAGCATCCATTTGCCGTTCTTGAGCTTTAGCGCTTTCAGGAGCGCCGAGATTGCAAGCAAGCCGGAACCAGAAACGCGACCCGCAGCCCGGCTCGCTCTCTACACCGGCCGCGCCCTGCATCAGTTCGGCAAAACGCCGCACAATCGACAGGCCCAAACCGGTGCCGCCGTAGTTTCGCGTCGAACCGCCGTCAACCTGTGTAAAGGGCTTGAACAGCAAACACTGCTGCTCGGCGGCGATGCCGATACCGCTATCGGTCACCGAAAATTCAAGCTCTGCCTGCTGCCCAACGCACGCCACTTCACGGGCTTCGATGCGGATATAGCCTTGGTCGGTAAATTTGACGGCATTGCTGACCAGGTTAGACAGCATCTGCCTAAGCCGTAGCGGGTCGAGCAGGTAGCATTGTCGGTCGGGACCCATCCAGGCCGCGCTCATCGCCAGGTTCTTTTGCCGGGCGCTTTCGGTAAACAGCATACACACGTCATTAATGATTTGCTGCGGGTTAACCGCCGAATAGGCCAGGTCTATCCTGTTGGCCTCGATTTTGGACAAATCCAGCACATCGTTTAACAACGCCAGCAGGGCTTGCCCTGAAGACAAAATGGTGCCGGCGTATTGCTGCCGCTTATCCGGGTCGCAACCGGGCAAGGCCAGCAATTGCGCCATGCCCAGTATGCCGTTTAACGGCGTGCGGATTTCATGCGACATCGTCGCCAGGAAATTGCTCTTGGCTTTATTCGCAGCTTCGGCGATCCGCGTTTTGATTTCGTTGGTCAAAATCAGCGCCATGTGTGAAAAAAACGGCGACAGGTAAGCACGCATCTGCGCCGAACCGAGCAAGTCGGACATTTTGATGGCGCCGAGCAGTTCGTCGCCCACCAGCAGCGGCATCACCCAGGTGCAGGCCACCGGCTGGGCGTCGTTAGCCAGCAGCGTGTGCGAAGCATCGGTCCGGTGTTCGATAAACTGATGATGTTCAAAAACCTCGGCGACCAGCGCATCGTCGATGCGCTCAAGCACACGATGCTCGCCGGACAGGTTGGCGTAGTGGATATTGCCTTCGTCGAGATAATAAACCTCGACATCGGTGCCGCCGAGGCTGCCGCACAAGGCCGACACCAGGCTCTGTAATAAGCCCTCGATGCCGGCCAACGGGTTCAACAGCTCGATCAGGTGCAGGACCAGGTACAGGTTGGCTTTTTCTTCGGAGACTTTACGGACGCGGTTTTCCAGGTACGCGACGCGTTCCTGCAAGTCCTGGGTGGATGGTTCCTCGTTCATTGTTCTTGACCGAGCCTGCGCTGGATGGCGTCGGCCAAAACCGACTCCAGCTGCCCCAAGTCGACATCCAGCCACTGCAGCGGCAGGTCCACAAAGCGCGCGGCGACTTCGGCCGCTTCGTTAAAATCGCCGTTGCACGGCGTCCTGATGGCAAGCATATACTTATGGCTGCTGTGAAATATCTCACGTATCACAGACATGTTCATCCCGAAACAGGCCGTAATCATCGGTTCCCAGGTCAAAGCCCAATCCTCGAGCAGGAAATAAGCGCCTTTTTCCAATTCCTGCATAAAGCGCTCATAGCCCAGCAGCATGACGATGCAGTTCTGGCCTTCGGTGCGGCAGGTATGGTGGCTTTCAAGGTAATTCTCCATCAACGGGTGGCAACCGCCATAAAACACCACGGTTTTTTCGCCGAGTTTCTCATGTTCTTCCAGCGCATTGTTCAATTCGGTGGACAGCCGGTTCAGGTAATTGTGCAAGGCCGAATCCAGGAAATGGGTATGCACATTCCAGGCATTTTTATTGATTAAAAAATTCACTTCATTGCGAAGAATGCCGCAACCTACCATCGCCAGCGGCGGCGGGTTCTTAGCCTGTTGGCTAAGGCCTTTCATGCCAGCCGCCCGTATTCAAAAGCGGCATCGAGCATCGCGCGAATATTGGCTTCGGGAATCGCCAACGGCATCACGCCGGTGCCGAACAGGAAGTGGCCGCCCGGCTTGCCGATATCGATGATGCGTTTGACTTCGGCGCGCGTCTCCTGCTCTGTCCAGCGGATCATTTTAATGTCGTCGATGACGCCGCAGGTCAAGCCGCGGGTATTAACCAGGCGCTTGGCTTCGGCCAGGTCAGCCAGCGGGCTGATATAGTGGGTTTTGATGTCCAGTTCATCGAAAACCAGGTCGATGACCTCGTTAAACGGCGCCATGCCGCAGTAATAGACGACATCGGCGGTGCCACCCGGCTGTAAATCGCGCTGCATCCACGGCAGCACGATGCTTTTAACTTTG
>SCST01000481.1 GCA_004299465.1 Methylovulum sp.
TACAAAACACTCATGCCGCTACGCGCTCAAGGTTGAAGAGCAGCAGCTCGGTGAATTAACGCTGATGCGTAACCATAGGTTTAGTGACGACGAAATCAAATTGCTGGAAACATTGTTGTGCTGCCTGATTTATCCGTTGAAAAACGCCACATTATTTCACCAGGCATTAAAACTGGCTTATACCGATGCGTTAACGCAAACGAATAACCGGGCGTCATTTAATGATGTGTTGAAGCGGGAAATTAACCTGGCTGTGCGCCATGCAAAAGACTTATCGATAATCTTCCTCGATATTGACCATTTCAAGGCGATTAATGACGATTACGGCCACGAATGCGGTGATGTCGCACTTGCTTCCGTGGCGAAGCGTATCAAGGAAAACCTGCGCAGCAGCGATATTGTGTTCAGGGTCGGCGGTGAAGAATTTGTTGTTTTAGTCAGCAATACCGATATTAACGGGGCAAAATTACTGGCGGAACGAATTCGTAAGTCCATTGAGCTGCATACCTTGGCTTACGGCATGGAGCTTATTAAATTGACGGCAAGCCTGGGCGTAAGCATGTTGCGTGTGGGGGATACTGTCGATACCTTCGTAAAACGCGCCGATGCGGCGATGTACAAAGCCAAGAATAATGGTAGAAACCAGGTTATTGCGGATTGACCTGCCGAAATTACCATGTAAAAAGTATAGTCTTCGCACGGTCACGTTTGCGGTTTTTACACGCTCTCGTAGAGTACGCATCGCGTACCTTTTACATTCGCATAGTTCCCACGCTCCAGCGTGGGAATTCATCCAGCAACGCTCCAGCGTTGCGTGACGCTGGAGCGTCACTGACGGCATTCCCACGCGGAGCGTGGGAACGATGTCGTGGGGGGTATTTTTTGCGAGTTACCTAGTACTCAGTCAACTTAGTTTTGACGGGTGTAACAAAGACCTACGAGGTTTTTAAAACCTCGTAGGTCTTGCAGTGAACTAAAAACGTTACTCGACAAAACAAAAATGATTGAGTACTAGGCTGTCGAAATTTACTGGTTTTTTTTGCTCAATGTTGCTTCCGCTATTTGGATTTTTTATTGCAATAAAGTATTTTTTATTCAAATACTTAAGAGCGGGGTATTGAAATCTAATAAAATCCGCTTATTTCGACAGCCTAGATGTGTACCCTACATGAAAGAACCGAAAACTTAAGCGTTCAAAGTATCCCTTACATTAAGCATAGAGGCTTAACAGGCCTTTTACCGCTACCGTCTGTCCGTTTTCAGGTGCTTCGGCGGCATCAGGAGCGCCTTCAATTTTTTGTTCCCGGTGTCCGGGCGTATCGCCAAAACCTTCACGCGATGAATGCTGTTGATTGGGCGCCGGGTGTTGCGAAATATTGACGTCAGCCAGATTGAGCTGCTGGTTATTCAGCATTTCCCTTAATTTCGGAATAGACGCTTCCAACGCCTCCTTAGTCGCCGCATGCTGGGTCGTAAACAGGATCGATGCCTGGTCCTGGTTAACATCAATGCGTACAGAGATAGGGCCGAGATGTTCGGGGTTGAGCGTTATTTCTGCGGACGGTATGGCTTTGTTATACAGCCATACGATGTGTTCGCCCAGATCCTTGCTCCAGCCCGGATGGTTTAACGGCCTGGTTAATGGCGTAAGTTCCGTTCTGTTGTCAAGCGGCCGTTGCAATGCAGGCATTACGGGTGGGGTATTTTCTTCCGGCACCGGCAGTTGATCGGTCGGCACAGTGGTTTCAGCCGTTTCCGCACCGGCGGGCGATAGCAACTTTGTTTCTTGCATACCCTTTGCAGGTTCAGCAAAAGCGGCCTTGTTTTGTAGAATGTCATCCAGGGAAATGTTGTCGCCGGACGGGACCGGGTTAGCTGCTATAGCCTGCGGCTTCGCAAAAGACAGGCCGCTGAATGCCATCATATCGCTGAAATTTTGTTGATCTGTCTTGTCGGCGCCATTATCGTCCGGCTTAGCAGGCTCTAACGCATCGCTCAATGTTGCCAAAGCAGATTCAATAGCGGCGCCGATTATACCTGGCGACGGCGCTTCATTGCCGGGTAAAACGACCGGTTCGTCGCCGGACTTATCCGCTTGCAGCTTAGCGTCATCATGTGGCGGTTGTTTTTTATGCGTTTCAGTAGCAGCGCTTCGGGATATTTCAGCCGGGTTATCTGTTGCTTTTGATAATTTAACCTGATCCTTAAAGGTATCGGCAAACTCGCTGCCGACAGCCGTTTTTTCCGATGAAGGACCGGCGCCTGGTTTAACGGTATGAGTGCCGGATGACGTTGCGCCTTCTATATTCATAAAACCCTCCTCGAATTTGCCTGGCTGAAGCCTTAGACAGCATATTATATTATTATTCCCATACCACCGGATACCGATAAAAAATATTGCCGCCGGCGTGCCTGCAAGGCTTTAAACGATGTTGAGCCTAGGGTTTTTACCCTGACATTGACTATAATGAGGTTGAGCGTAACTATTCAGCTTGTTGCTGCTACCTTGAGTAGGGCGCGCCCTACAGTAGGCAACTTTACCAAGCTGAGCTGAATAGTTACGGTTGTGCTTATGTTTTTCATGTCATCCGCATGACATGGGTTGGCTGCCTGGTACGGGCAGCGCAACAGGCTATGGTGATACGTTCTGCTGAAAAACAGTTCGCTGTTTTATTGTTGGCAAGTTTGCATATTAATTTTAGGTGTTGAGTGTGGAAATATGGCGTTGCCGCGTATTTTGCTAGTTGATGATAATAAGACAAGAACCCAGCAACTTGAGATAGTTCTTCAGTTTATGGAATATCAGGTAGAGACGGTAACTTCATTGGACTATGACGCGCGTGCCGACGAACCGGGCCGGTTTCTGCTCATTTTTTTAGGCCACGGCATCGCTAGACAGGCCACCGTGCTCAGGGAGCTTGAAGAGCGCCCGGATAAAACCCCTGTAATTTTATTGATTGATAAAGGCAGTGGTCAGCAACTATCGACAGCGATGAGCAGCCTGGTGTTTCATGTTCTCGAATGGCCTGCTACCTATCCTGAACTGAGGCGGGTTATCGATAAATCAGCGGAGCCGCTGCCGGTACCGCAAACAGCGGAGGGCAACGCCAGGGAAGCGCTCTCGGGCGAACATCATTTTTCCGCGATTGAGCGCCTGCAAGGCGTCAGTCGCGCGATTGTCAATGTCCGTAAATTGATTCGCCAGGTTGCCGAGTCAGATGCAACGGTATTAATCCTGGGCGAGTCGGGAACCGGAAAAGAGGTGGTCGCCAGAGCCTTGCATGATGCGTCCATTCGGCGCTCGAAATTATTTGTGCCGATTAATTGCGGCGCCATTCCGGGCGAATTACTGGAAAGCGAATTATTCGGCCATGAAAAAGGCGCGTTTACCGGCGCATTAAGCGCAAGGCAAGGACGCTTTGAAATGGCCGAAGGCGGCACGCTGTTCCTGGACGAAATCGGCGATATGCCGATGACCATGCAGGTCAAGTTATTGCGGGTGTTGCAGGAGCGCACATTTGAGCGTGTCGGTAGCAATAAAACGATACATTGCGACGTCAGGATTGTCGCCGCGACGCATCGCTCTCTCGAAGATGAGATTAAAGACAACCGCTTTAGGGAAGACCTGTTTTATCGCCTGAATGTTTTCCCTATCGAGATGCCGGCCTTGAGGGAACGGCCTGAAGATATACCGCTGCTGGTAGACGACCTGGTGTCCAGGATGCAGGCGTCCAACCGCGGTTCAGTGCGGCTGACGAAGGCCGCTCTGGCGGTATTAATGCTGCATGAATGGCCGGGTAATATCAGGGAACTGGCCAACTTGATTGAAAGGCTGGCGATTATTTATCCCAAAGGCGAAGTTGATGTCGCCGAGTTGCCGGAAAAGTTCCAGCATTACCAGGCGCCTGAAGGCATAGCCGACGACACGGAAGCTGCTGATGACGACATTGTGGATGAAGCGGCAGCGGCAATTGCCGAGACCTCAGAAGACTTTATCGGCAACAGCGCGACGGGGATGACGGCATTAGCGCAGTTGCCGGAGCAGGGCATTGATTTGAAGGAATATTTGAACATAATGGAAATCGACTTGATACGCCAGGCCTTGGAAGAATGCAACGGCGTCGTCGCACATGCGGCCAAACGCCTGAATATGCGGCGCACAACATTGGTCGAAAAATTGCGCAAGTATGAGCTTCAGCGTTAACGGTGGCGGTGGCTACTAGTTTAAGCAGGGACATCCTGAAACGGCAAGCCTTCCAGGTTTTAGAAACCTGGAAGGTTTTGTCCCGGCTTATGTGGGTAGCCGATCAACTCAAACCCATCAAACTTCGCGGCCTTCTTATCAAACGTCAGCACACTTTCACAATGCAGACCACTTGCAGAATGGGCAATCAGCAAATCCGCAAGATCGTAGTTGTTCCCTGTCGCAGGCCCTATAAAAGCATGCAAAACCGGCTGGCTTTCAAACAACAGTATCGGCATCAACAACAGGTCATTCAGCACCGTTAAAATGTCCTGATCATCGATGCCATAAACCGCTTGCAACACCCAAATCGTCTCCAAAACCACCAGTAATGGCACAAAAAGCCGCTGTTGATGGATTTCAGCTTGCTTAAACAGGCTATAAACCTGTTGTGCCTGTTCGGCATCATCCTTCACTAAGAACCGCACCAACACATTAGTATCCAGGGCTTTCATTTAAAATCCGTCTTGATTTTCTGTTTTAACAACGCGTCCATTTCGGCGATGTCAACGGCAGGGCGATCCGCCTTAAACAAGCGTCCAAATACGTCATCTACTTTTTTTGTAACGGGTCTTAGTAATACTTCGTTGTTTTCAGTCAGTACAAACTCAATTTTATCGCCGGCATGTAACGCCATAAAATCCCTGACAAATTTTGGAATGGTTATCTGTCCTTTACGGGTTAATGTCGTCTGCTGCATAAAAAATCCTTACAAAAATCATAAGAAAGGCTTAATGGTAAGACTCAGGATGCCTGCGGACAAACAATATTTAAATAATGGCTGGCCGCATAGCCTGGTAGGGTGGGCAAACAGCTTTATTATCGTTTGCCTACCTTTTCCCGTGCAACCCGACATTATCCGCGTGGGCACGAATAGCATGTGCCCACACTACCTGCTGATAAGGATATTGGTAACATTGCATCCTATACGATTCAGCGTTTTGGTATCAGGCAGGCAAGTCTTTATCGAAACGGATTACTCAAAGCATTTGAAATGATTTCGGTTTTTCCACTTAATTGGTAGCGATCAATGTCAAATTAAAAAGAATATCCGTCGCCATGTGCATGAGTCCCATTCAATTTATTATCGTATCGGCGTAAATGGGATTTTAATTCTACGGATATTAGGTCCAGGCGAAGATCCTTTGCAGCATTTGAAATAAAGAATCATCAGTCTGCTTTTATTGCTTGGGATCCACCCTAAAAACCATTACAAACATCACGCGCCCAACATCCACAGGCAAAAATAATCACAAACACAGCTAAAGTTTTTCAAAAAACAGTCGCTAAAGCGCTAACCGTTCAGTGAATCGAGCGGACGTTACTATCCACAACACACACTAGAAGGCATTCAAATGGCTACGATAATTTATGCAGACCTTACTCCAGAAGAAATAGCGGCGTTACCGACAGCAACTATTGCGGTAATAACAACACAGGATCTTGCTTCCTTGACATCCGACCAAGTAGCCGCTCTGACAGTTGACCAAATTGCAGCCTTGAAAACCAAGGTTTCATCGTTCACTACCGACCAAGTACCCGCCTTGACGACTGATCAAATCGTAGCCTTATCGAAAGATCAGGTCAAAATTCTGAAAACCACCCAGCTCGCAGTATTTTCGCCTGATCAAATTGTAGCGATAGAGTCAGGTGATCTTGCCGCCATGTCGGCTACCCAAATTAAGGCACTCAGCAGCGACCAAATCGCAGTATTGACAAATGAGCAATTCTCCGCATTAACCACGGCACAAGTTACGGCATTAGCGACCGACGCGATTGCGGCCTTGAGCGCATCTCAAGTAACCGCAATGAATACCACCCAGGTAAAGGCGCTGACCAGTCTGCAAATGGCCGCGCTGACACCAACTCAAATTGTGGGCTTTGAAACCGATGACATGGCTATCATGACCAGCCTTCAAATCAAGTCATTATCGACCGATGCAATAGTTGCGCTAAAAACGGATCAAGTTGAAGCCTTAACAACGCTCAACATCATCTCGTTAACTAGCGACCAAATCGCAGTAATGACGAATAGCCAAATTGCTGCGATCGAAGTGGCGGATTTAACCAAAATGACTACGGCGCAAATCAAGGCATTAACGCCAACCCAAGTCAAAGCAATGTCCGTAGAGCAAGTCGCCAGCTTAAGCACCGCTCAAATCCAGGCACTGGATACTGCCGATATTGCCGCTTTGACCACAGCGCAAGTCGTGGAATTGAGCACGGCTCAAGTCAAGGCAATGAGCACGGCCCAAATACAAGGTATGACTACGGCTCAAGTGCAGGCGCTGCCAGAAGAGATCATTGCTGTGCTAAGTAGCGCCCAAATTACGGCATTAGGATCAGATGCAGCCAAGTTGACCACAGACCAGATCGTTGCGTTAACCAAATCCAATATTGTTGGCTTGACCAGCACCCAAGTGGCGGCATTGATTGCGTCCACCCAGTTGCCGGCTATCGAAACAGAAGATTTGGCTGCGATGACCACCGCGCAAATCAAGGCATTGACGACAGCGCAATTCCCAAACTTAACGGCTGATCAAATTAGTGGCTTAACAGCGTCGCAAATAGCAGCCGTTGATCCAGTCGATATTGCCGTGTTTACGTCAGCGCAATTGGATGCGTTGACCGCCGCTCAGACTAAGGTGCTCACGACCAGGCAAATCAAAGCGTTAAAAGATACGCAGATACCTTCCATCAGCGCTGAAAATGTCGCCGTTATGAGCAGCCTGCAAATCAAGGCGCTCCCGACAGCGGACATTATCGCGTTGACTACCGACCAAATCGAAGCACTGACCACTGCCAGTATCAAAGGCCTGAGCAACGCGCAAATCAAAGCAATGACGGCAACCCAATTAGCAGCTATTGAAGGCAGCGATTTTGCTGCGCTTAGCAGCGCCCAGATCAAGTCGATAGACACGGCCGACATCTCATCGCTGACAACCGACCAGATTGTCGCATTGACAAAAACCAACATTGTAGGCTTGTCCAACACGCAAATTCCCAACCTGACTTCAGATCAAGTAGGCAGCATAGAAACCGCCGATCTCAAAGTCATGACTGGCGCTCAGCTCAAGGTATTGACCACCGACCAAATACCCGGCCTGACCGTGGATCAAATCGCGGCACTTAGCTCAACGCAAATAGCGGCGCTGACGACAGACATCGTCGCGGTGCTGGATAATGCACAAATTGCTGCGTTGACCACGGCTAATATCAAAGGCTTAGGCAGGGCGCAAATAGCTGCGATGAGCACCGGCCAAGTCGCTCACATTGAGCCGGAAGACATCACGGTATTAAGTAGCGACCAAGTAAGAGCTTTAGGCACGGATGCATCTGCATTAACGCCTGACCAGGTTGCCGCGCTGACCTCAACCAATATCAAAGGGTTAAGTAACGCGCAGATCGCATCGCTTGGCGTTGTACAAATTCAAGCGTTGACGCCGGAAAACATCATCGGTCTGAGCACCTCGCAAATTCAAGCGTTAACCACTTCACAAATCAAGGCAATTGAAACCGATGACATCAATGCATTGACGGCGACTCAGTTGGCAGCACTCAGCTCGGAGGATATCAATGTGCTGAGTTCAGAACAGCTTGCCGCATTAAGTAACCCGGTAAAAGTTAACGTAACGGGGCTTGATTCAGCCGCACTGAAAATATTGGCGGCCAATTCCGGCAGTATCAGCAGCATTACCGGCGATTTAGCGCTGTCATCGGACCTGACGGCGACACAAATATCGACATTGCTGGATTTGTATACCAGTACGACAGCGACCGTGGTAGCCTCCAACATGAATTCGGCCTCGATGGATGTATTGGCGGATAATAAAGCCAAATTGGCCTCCAACGGTATTTCCGGTGACATCATCATGACGCAGTCACAATACGAAGCTATTACCGGTACAAAATTGGCTAATGGTACCTTGGATACCTTGTCCATTACCGGCGTATCTAATGACACGACGGTAAGAGTTACTGATTTTGCCGGCACGACCTTTACCGGTACATTGGCTACCAGCGGCACAACTGGTAAATTCAGCGTAACCCTGGCCAGCAGCGGTAGCCATTCGGTAACAACGGCGGCGGGTGCGGACAGTATTACCGGCGGTGCGGGCACAGAGAACATCATCGCTGGGTCCGGCAATGACACCATTTATTTTGCCGCCGGTACGGGTTTAACTTCGGCTGATAGCGTAAATGGAGGTAAAGGCACAGATACGGTGGTGCTGACCGGCAACACGGCAGTGGCGGCGACTGACTTTAATAATGTCAGCAACATCGAAGCCATTACCATTGAAAACACGACAACAAACGTGGTCATTACCACGGCGGACACCCTGGTTGCAACAAACGCGACATTAACGCTTGACGCCAGCACGTTGACGACAGGTGCGCTGACTTTCGATGGCAATCTGGATTTGAATAGTGCGTTTGAAATTACCGGAGGCGACGGGGCTGATAGCATAAGGGCAGGTTCAGGCGACGATAGCTTGGCGGGTGGAGACGGCAACGATACCTTGGTAGGCGGCTTGGGTGCGGATACCGCAACCGGCGGCGCGGGTGCTGACCAATTCACGCTACATGCTACCGATACATCAATTGACACGATTACTGATTGGGGTAATGGCGGCGATACGCTCAATACCGCCAAAACGGCTGGACAATTGAATATCACGATTGACAATACCTCATCGACGGCGCTGAATTTAGCAACCTTTCTGACGGGTGGCACGAGTATAGCCAGTGTTACGGGCGGCTCAGCCGGAGACACGATTACCGGCGGCGATGGCTCGGATACGATTGACGGCGGCAACGGCGCTGATGTTCTTTCGGGCGGGGCAACGGCTGTTGCTGATACGCTGACCGGCGGAGCGGGTGCCGATAATTTTGTTGCTGTTGCTGCTGCGGCAAACGACACAATTACCGATTGGGGTAATGGGGCGGATACACTTACAGGTAGTGCATTGGGCGGTGGATTAAACATCACTATCAGTGATGCGTCAACAACGGCGTTGGATTTATCCACAGTTCTGGGTGCAACTGGTGTTGCTACAGTCACAGGCGGAACAGGTGATGACAGCATTATCGGTGGCCTTGGCGCCGACAGCTTCTCGGGCGGCGCAGGCGACGATGCCTTCACGTTTGTTGCGACTACGGGATTGACCAGTGCCGATACCGTCAACGGCGGTTCAGGCACCGATTCGGTTACCTTAACTGCAAATACAGTCGTTGCAGCTAGCAATTTCGATGGTGTCAGCAATATCGAAGCGATTACCGTAGCCAATACCACAACCAACGTGGCGATTACGACCGTCGACACTTTGGTAGCCTCAGGGGCTACGTTAACGTTAGATGCCAGTACCTTGACTACGGGGACATTGACATTCGTCGGCAGCGCCGAAACCAATGGCAAATTCTCGATCACAGGTGGAGCGGCTGTCGATACCATCACGCTCAGCTCGGGTAACGATACGGTGGTAGCTGGCGGTGATGCTGACATTATTTCCAGCGGCACCGGTAATGACAGCCTTTCGGGGGGGGCGGCGGATGATACTTTCAATTTTGTCGCAGGTACCTTGACATCGACCGATACGGTGGATGGCGGTGCAGGAACTGCGGATGCCGTAGCTCTATCGACCGACGTGGCAATCGCCGCGACGAATTTCGATAACGTTAGCAACATCGAAACCATCACGGTAGCGAATGCCGCGACTAACATAGCGATTACCACCAAAGATGCCTTAGTGGCTTCAGGGGCGACCTTAACCTTAGATGCCAGCGCAACCCTAACCGGTGGTGGTGTCCTGACGTTCAACGGCGTAGCCGAAACCGATGGCAAATTTGCAATTACCGGTGGTTCCGGTATCGATTCCATCGTGGGTGGCTCAGGCGCGGACACCATTACGGGCGGATTGGGCGCGGATACGATAGTATTGGGTTCTGATTCGGCATCGGATATTGTGGTGATGACAACGGGCGGCGCCATTGCGGTGGATACGGTAAGCGGTTTTACCGTGGGGGCTACCAACCCGGATAATATCAACGTCGATTTATCTGATTTGAATGCTCTTGTCGTTACAATGGAACTTGCCGGTAGCGGTGTAGGCGCATTGGTAGCAGATCCAACGCCAACCGTTACCGTGGTTTCGGCGGCTTATGACTTAGGTACACTGGCGACATCGGATATTTTGGCATTGTCTTCCTCGACTGCGTTTTCGACAACAACATTGGCGACAGCATTGGAGGTTGGCGGAAGTTTGGCACTTACAGTGAATGGTATTTGGACGGCTGGCGATGCCTTCCTGGTGGCTTATGACGATAATGCCAGCACTTATCTGGCTTATGTAACCACCACAGCCGGCGCGGCGGATAATGCAACGTTTGCAAGCAGTGATTTGACGGTGACCAATATCATCAAGCTGACCGGTGTGGCTGATGCGTCTACCCTCCTGACTAACAATATTGATATTGTTGCATAGCCATGTAGGTCGGGCACATGCTGCTCGTGCCCGACACAACACGGTGAACATGGCTTGTTAATTGTACCGGGTAGGGTGGGCAATGCTTTTCTGCCCACCTTTTCATGGTACATTGATGCTTGATTCAACGAACCGCCCTTGGGAAACTGGGGGCGGTTTTTTGTCCCTGCCCCATTCCTGTAATCCACATTATGTTAAATCCTAAGAAAAACGTACTTGGTCAAAATTAGTGTGACAGGGTAGAATTGGGCTTTTACGTCCGCATAAATAGGGGAACAGACCACGATTAATTTGAATCTACGCAAGGAATAATATGGGAAACATTGATAAGTTGATTTTAAAAATTTTGAGTGTACATCTGATGCTAATATTGCTTTTGATGAACTATGTAATGTTCTGAAAAAATTAGGTTTTGATTTGCGTACAAAAGGTAGTCATCATGTTTTCAGAAAAGAAGGCGTGGAGGAGAAAATTAACTTGCAAAAAGATGGTGCTAAAGCTAAACCTTATCAAGTTCGTCAGGTGCGTAATGTTCTGGTCAAATACAAACTTACTGGAGGATAATTATGTTTAAGTATGAAACAATTATTTATTGGAGTGAAGAAGATCAAGCTTATTTGGCTGAGGTTCCCGAGTTACTGGGTTGTGTAGCGCATGGCGATAGTTATGAGGGGGCACTTTCTAATATTAAAGAGGCTATCCAGCTTTGGGTTGATACGGCCTATGAGTTTGGTGATTCTATCCCTGTTCCGAAAGGGCGTAGACTTATGTATGCCTAAAAAAACGG
>SCST01000911.1 GCA_004299465.1 Methylovulum sp.
ATCTGAAGCCTGTTTTTAGTGCATCGCCCTTGCCAAGATTTTCACTCTGCCTTATAACTGCTGCGCCTCCTGCCTCTGCTGCAACTGCTGTATTGTCTTTAGAGCCGTCGTCAATTACTATCACATCCTGTAAATATTTCTTTGCGCCAGCAACAACATCACCGACAGTATCCTCTGCATTATAGGCAGGTATAACAACACACAATCTCATTCTCTGTTATTAGTTCCTTTCTTTTAAGTATCTCTGCATGTCTTTATTATAGAGGAGGGTCAGAAGGGATAGAATCCTGCCAATTGTAGGCAAGGGGTCTTTCAAAGAGATTATATCATCCTTTGTATTTTTGTCAAAGAATTTAAAAAAGCCCGGCTTCATCTTAAACCTCTCTGGATTTGATATAAAATGCATAATGTCGCCCGGCAAAAGATAGCGTGAGCGAATGCCTGTCTTATATTTTGTGACTGCTTCAAAGTCTTCTCTCATTGCCATTTTATAAAGCAGGTATGGGAAATCTACGCCAGAATATATTGCAAGAGGAAGCGAGCCCCAGAAGCGTGGGTTGATTTCCATTAGTTTTGGTTTATTATCCCTTGGATCTACCTTAAGCTCTACCATTGCAACACCATACCACTTCATTGCGCTTAATAGTTTGACTCCAAGCTCCCGCACCTTATCATTTACAACAGACTCACGCAATGTGCTTGGCCCGCCTGTGATGGGATATTCCCTTAATCTTTTATGAACAAAAACAGCTTTTAGTTTTACGCCTCTCTCAAATAAACACGAAACACCAAAGGCATCGCCGCCTTGCGGGATATATTCCTGAATTAAGGGGAAAGGATATTTACTGTGAACCTCCTTGTATTCAGTAAGAAGCTCGTTTCTGTTGTTTACATACTTTATTCCATAAGAGCCTGAACTCATCCTCGGCTTTATTACTGCTGGAAAGGTTATATTTGCTGTTTTATCTTCTAATTCAGCAATGTCATCTATGAATATTGTCTCTGGCGCAGGTATGCCTATGCCATTTGCGAGTTTTACTACCTCTGACTTGTCCGATGCTTTTGCGATTAGGTTATAATCAGCAAAGGGAAATTTTGTAAGCCCTTCAAACCTTTTTATGTTCTTTGCAATAAGAAGAAGCGTAGACTCCTCAGGGGTTATCAATACATCGTATTTTTCTTTTTTTAATTCTGCCTCAAGAAAATCAAGAAACTCTTCAGGTCTTCTCTTTGGCGAAGGATAAATTACGCGTCTCTTTGCGTATCTTGAAAACAGGGCAGTGGAGAGCCTTGTTGATTCGCCGACAGTAACATCAATCCCCTTCTCTCCCAGAGACCTTACAACTGTCAGAGTTTTGTGCCAGTAT
>SCST01000482.1 GCA_004299465.1 Methylovulum sp.
GCAGTGATGAGGAGCTGGCCGGCTTGGATTTAACCGTCCGTGTGAATAGATGTTTGGCAACGCAGCGGCAAACCGATTGCATGGATTGAAATTGTTTTGGTTTAGTAACAGCCACAACCGCCCCCGCTCGCAGAACTGCTGCCGGAAGCCGCTTCGCGGCTGCCATAGCTGTGTTCCCGAAATGAACGCTGCATCGGCTGGGGTTCCAGGGCCATAGAAGCTTTGGCCAGTGTGCCGCGTTGCCACGGCGCGACCGGCGAACAAGCCGACACACAAATGCTCAAGGCAATAAGCAGCAGGGCGGGCATCAGTTCTGTTGTCTTCATCGGAATTCCCCCGCGATTAGTGCTCGGTCAGCAATTGTTCAACCAGCACGTTCAGCGCTTCCGCCTCTCCTGCCCTGAATCCCAGATGAATATGGCGAATACGGCCTTTGCGGTCGACCAGGTATGACGACGGCATCGCTTTGACACCGAAATCCATCGCGCATTGTTGGCTGGCATCGGCGGCTATCTTGAAACTGGCCGGATATTTGGCAAGGAAAGCATCGGCATCGCCGGGATTTTCATCTAAATTGATGCCGATTATCTGTAATCCCCGTCCCTTGAATTCATGATCGAGATGGTTTAAAAACGGAAATGATTTAGCGCAGGGACCGCACCAGGAAGCCCAGAAATCGATATAAAGCACTTTGCCTTGATATTGCTTCAGGTTATAGCGTGTAGCATCGCCGGCGGAGCTTAACGCGCAGTCCGGCATCGCGTCACCTTGCTCTGCTGCGCTTAATGTTTGAACAAAACCCAGTGCCGCGCACAGCAGGATAATTATGCGTTGATTCATTTATTATTGTTATTACAACGGGTTAAAAAAGCCGCTTAAAACTGCCGAGGCGTCCAGGACAAATCGTTACGCGAGGTTATTAGCAGCCTTCAAGATAGTATCATTATTGTTCAGGCGGAATTATTGGTTTTGTAGCAACTCAGGTTCATTAGTGCCTGTGTGTTGGCCGCTGCCGGTTTCACAATGAATTTGTAAATTATAGGTTTCCGCATTTGCGGCGGTTTTATCCACCGTTAAATAATATAGCCCATTGCCGCCCTTAATGTTAAGGGTTGGGCTAAAAGTCGCGTTGCCATCAGCCGCATCGGTGGTGTTTTTAGCAATTTTACCTTTGGTCACCTGGACACTGACCAGCGGTGCCGCCACTGGAACCAAGTCCTTGATTTTTACGATAAGATGGTCGGCTGGCCCGGTGCCGTCATCAAAGCATTCCACCTGATAGTAATCGGTCGCACCTGCTGTTTTTCCAAGTGCTCCGTTTATATCATGAGCGGCGACGCACCCGGCATATCCAAGTACACCTAGCAATGATGCGCTTATAAAGGTTTTTTTAAGGGTCTTGTTTTTCATGTAGCCTCTTTATCAATAAATGTTAAGTGGTAGACGTAACTTACTGGTTTTGTATCGTGGCAATAGCGGTGCCCGTATTTTTGCCGGCGCTGTTCAAACAGCTGTATTTTAATGTGTAAAGCTCGGCCCCTGCGGCTGTTTTATTGACCCTGACATCGTATATACCGTTACCGCCTTTGACGATTGCCGCCGGACTGTAAGCCGTATCGCCATCAACGGCGTCCGTGGTATTTTTGCCCAAGGTTCCTTTGATAAGCTGGACGCTGATCATCGGACCGGCTACGGGAGCCAGGTCGATAAGCGTTACCTTGAGATTATCGGTAGCCCCGTTAGTATTTGCCGAACAGGTCACGCGGTAGAAATCAGTTGCGCCAGCGCCGGTCCCTAATGATCCATTTAAGCTGCCGGCCGCGGCAATCCCGGAGTTTATCAGCACAGCCAATAATAACGCTGTGACCAAGGTATTTTTCAAGGGTATTTCATTCATAGTCTTCCTCGTGTGTCGCTAATCAGGCTTATTGATTGGTCAGTTGAAAAATATCCGTACCGGTATGTTGATTATCGCTCGTCATACAATGGTATTCCACGCTGTAGTTTTCTGCGCCTGTTGCTGTTTTGTCGACGGTCAATAAATAGTATTGATCGCCACTGCCGCCAACATTCACCTCCGGGCTATAACTTGCGTCGCTGTCGACAGCATCGGTGGTATTCGTTGCGGTGTTATCCCGAATAACCTGGACACTGAGCTTTGGTGCGGCTTTCGGCGCTAAATCCTTGATCGCCACAATAAGATAGCCGTTAGGACCGCTGCCATCATCAAAACAATGGACCTGGTATTGGTCGATCGCCGTGTTGATTTTACCTAAAGATCCGGATTGATCATGGGCAGAGGCCGGATTTACCTGTCCCAGCACGGCTGATAATGTCATTATCGCCAGTACCGGCTTTAATGGTATTTTTTTCATAATGATCCTCGTCATGGCTAGCATGCTAGCGTTCAAATACAAGCTTTCATTGAGCTGAAAGCGCTTCCAATTTTGTTGCCGCATATGCGCGCACAGTTTCATCGCTGTCGCCCAGCGCCTGTTGCAATAACGCCGGATTATCGCCGGCACTATCTACAGCCATCAATCGCACTGAGACATCGCCATCCTGCAACGCTGATTGTAATACGGCTGAAGCGTCATAGCCCTGATATTTAGCCAAGCCGGCAACGGCTTGCGCCCTCACTTCCGCATTGGTATCTGACAGCGCCGACTCCAAGGCATCACGAACAAGCGGGACTTTAACCTGCCCCGAGGCCAGGCCGGCAACTGCATCGGCGCGGTTTTGAGGATTTTCCGCCACCGCCATTTCCAGCAATTTGCCGGTCTCATCGCTGTCTCGCGTTGCTGCATTGCTTCCTGTGTCCGATAGGCTGGACCTGCTTGCAAGCGGGGCATCCTGCCCAAGGTCCCCATGCGTCCCCACTACCCATGCCTCGGCAAGACGGTTTTGCTGATCCTCTTTAGAAAACTCGTGCGCATATCGAAAAATCAAATCTGCTTTATTATCAAGCAGGCATTTTAGAATTCCTGTTACCGTGGTTCCTGTGCAAATAAGGTTAAACATGCTTTCCGGTAGCGCTGAATAATGTATCAATACGCCGGTTTTATCGGCGATTTCGTCAAGCGCCGGCGCAAGAGGCGATTGTACTATTTCCAGGTGTAATTCAGCTCCAGCCTGCCCTGCTGACATGAAGCGGATATTGCTTCCCGCCATCAACACGCCAGGCATCCATAACAGCAAAGCTATCATTTGGAGTTTACTTGCCTTCATCTTCAGCTCCCGCTTCTTCATAACCCATTTTAATGCAAGCGCTCCGCTCCTGAATGATGTCTAAGTTTTTCTGCGGTACTTGAATTTTTTAACTATTCAGATCCTTGCCTGAAGCGTAGGGCGTGCTGCGCGCCTTCTCCTGCGCGTGGGTAAAACGCGCCAGTCCGTTGATGGCGCGCGTTTATGCCCCAGAGGGTACAGCACGCCCTACAGCAAGGGGCTGAATAGTTACGAATTTTTAAGCTTCAACAAGAAATGCCGAAACCGTTGCTAAATCATCGACAGCAACGGTTTCGGCACAAATGCGAGCAATTATTCAGGCTTATTCAAATGCTTTACCAGGTGCACCGCCAGGGTATTGGCCGTTTTTGATGGTCAGGTTAGCATCGATATCCGCACCGCTTGGCTCGATAACAACATCATAACTCTCGCCGTTACATGCCGCAGGAAGCGGATTAGTCGTTAAATTACGAGTAACCGTAAATGACGGCCAGAAGCTTTTGCCATTGCCTTGTTCAGTAGGCGCGTCATCGGTCATACCCAGTGTCGTCCGGCTATTAGGCATAATGGCGTGATCCGGTCCTGTCATGCTGTATAACACGCTGCCGGTATCGGTACCGATCCAGACGTCTTTGCGATCGGGATCATGTCTTTTACCGCCGCCTCTTTTACACCAGTTGGACACTGCAGCGCGCACGATCAGGTTCGCCGCGCAGGATGTCGTTTTAAAGGTAGGGACATTAAATTTGAAGGCTGACAGCCCGGTTGTGCTGACGATACTTTCCTGTAAAGGCGATTCCATTAAAGAATAAGGTCCTTCTTGAACGGGCCCGTTGAACACGCCATAGCCGCGAATCACAAGATTGGTATCTAGTTTCGGTATGATCAAAGAACCGAACAGGTTAGGCGTTACCAGGCCAAGCCCCATACCGGACAATGCAGCTCCGGCAACGGCGCCGTTAATATCATCCGTCAGGTCGTTAGGGCTGGTGACAGGCAGGGTAGTCGCCTGCCCGGTAAGCACAGTGCCATCGACGCCGACGGTATTCGGGGCAATAGAACCCGTTTTATAGCGATACACGATAGCATCAGCAGAACTTGGTGAATTCGGGAACAGGGCCGCCACCGCTATCACATTTTCATGTACTGCCGGGGTGCCTTCTGCGACAGCATTACTAAGGCAACCATGCGTGACAGTAAACGCATTATAGGCTGCTGCGCCGGTGCCGGTGTTGCCTACGCCTTCAACGAATAATTTATCTTTGATGCCTGTATGCGCATAAGCGCTTTGCCCCGCGACACAAATTACTGCAACCACCGAGCACAGCGCTATTTTTTTTGTTATATCGAATTTTTTCATCAAGTCCTCCCGGACATCTTATTGATTAATTTACTGTGACCCAAGCATTCAATCCATTCCATTGCCTATATCCGTATTAGGTTACAAATCAATATGAGCATCTTTCATGCCAAAAAATAAAAATACAACACCACATTAAAAACCAGCGACATCTTACGCAACTATTTAATTTAAAAACGATTATCTGTCTATACACTGCTGACGGGAGTCATTATTTCTATGACTCCCTTTACCTATCTAATAAGCAACGTATGCGGATTATTTATTCTTAATCAACTTAGTGCGTCATATCACACATTTTTGCCGGCATGCCGTTGCCGCAGCCCTCATGCTCATTGACTCTAGGTTAAAATGCGTTATATGCCACGCCTGACTGCGTCATATAACACAGTTTAATTATTCATTTTTTGGCCGACGACACGCCGGGTTGCTATGGCCGGATTTTTCTATCAAGACGAGGCCATGACCTACAAAACAAAAAAGCACGAAGAACTTTCGCGCTCTTCGTGCCTTAGTGGTTTTTACGCCTTATTTTCTATAGCGCTAACTTATCTTGCCGTGACATTGTTTATATTTCAAGCCCGATCCGCAAGG
>SCST01000483.1 GCA_004299465.1 Methylovulum sp.
TGTATTGTAGGGTAATTTTGGCCAGCGTACAAAAATTAAGGTGAATTATGATACGGCGATAAATTGGCGGATTAACGCGACGGCAGAACACGCGCCGCAGCTTTCCGCCAATACAACGCTGAGTACCCTGACTACCGCCTTGAGGACATTGAAATCCATAACGAGCTGTTCAGCTAAATGCGTAGTTGTCGAACTTCAATGTCGGAGATTGACTTGACAAATATTGAAATTAGCCATATCTTCGAACTTGACAAAATTCAATTTGAGCCATTTTATGGAGAGCGGCCTTGATTAGCGACCCAACTTCCTTTTCTTCAGATTTAACGAGTGACCGATTGAGTGTGATCGCGAGCCTATTGCTTGATGCGCGCTATAAAGCCTTACATGATGCGAACACTGAATTGGACGATCGGTATACGCAAGGTTGCCTCGCCTTTGGTCGTCAACGCCAAGCCATCATAAAAGCCTGGAACAACAAGTTGTATCCGTGGCTCTCGATTACCCATAAAGGTACTGACTTGGTTTTCAAAATTGGCCCCGTGCTTGCCCGTTTTTTTACGGATGACCCGCATAAACCCAAAAAATCAACGGTGTTAATCCCGTCTTATGCGGAATCAACGCAACTGAATATCTTTGAACCCAGCGACACCGACGTCGTGCTTTGGCGTTTCATTCTCGAACCTGCGCTCAGCGATGACAATGACGACGCGGTATTTTTTATTGGTATCAATGCGTCGAACGAAATTTTATGCCGTTGGAAATATGAGCGTTCGGCAACAGTTCTCCACAGCATTGACCATACGACACCTCAGGCCAAGGAATTGGCCCCTGCATTGGTGTTACCTAAAACGGATCAGGCGGCGCTGGGGCAAAATCAAAATCATGTTTAACGGCCATGAATTACGGCTCGCCAGACAGTATCATGGTTACACATTAGCTGATTTGGCGAGTTCACTGGAAAAATCCCGCCAATATGTGCATCAGTTGGAAACCGGTCGAACTGAACCTACCCCACAAACGACAGCGTTATTAGCGAGTATCTTGCAAGTTATGCCTGATTTTTTTTATACGGCAGGCCAGACTTATCTTTCGGATGAACAGTTTCATTTCAGGAAGCACATGACCTCTAAAGCTGCGCAAAGACAAACCGTCAAAGCCAGGGGTGAGTTTTTTGAACGGCTGGTTAAGTTTATCGACCAGACACTTTGCTTGCCCGAGGTTGATTTTCCTGCGTATGAAGCGGAAACGCCCAACGATATTGAAAAAGCGGCCGAGCAAACGCGAAGTCATTGGGCGCTTGGCATGGGACCCATTTCAAACATGGTGCGTGTTGTCGAAAATGCTGGCGCCGTCGTCACGTCGTTCAGCGGTGTTTCAAGCGCGGTTGATGCCCTATCGATTACCGCAAAGCGGCCCATCATCATCCGCAATGATGCTAAACAAAGCCCTTATCGGCTACGGTTTGACCTGGCTCATGAAACCGGGCATCTGCTATTGCATGAAGGCCAGGTGACAGGTGATAGGGCGACAGAATCTCAAGCCAATCGATTTGCGTCGGCGTTTCTGATGCCCAGAGCCACCTTTTCAAAAGACTTTATGTTATGTGGTAAATCCGGTACCCGAATAAGTTGGCAGGGGCTTTCTGAAATTAAGTTAAAGTGGAAGGTCACCAAAGCGGCAATTTTATACCGGGCCAAGGACTTAAGCCTGATCGATGATAAGCAATATCTCAGCGCCGTGATCGGCTTAAAAAAACGCG
>SCST01000054.1 GCA_004299465.1 Methylovulum sp.
ATCGCCCGCACAATTCCAAAAAGTCGGCAACGGGCATTTTTCCTGGTTCGACTGCCTGGAGGAACTCGGCCTGCCCGGACAAAGCGTCGTCATAGAAATCACCGAGGGACTGCTGATGGATGCCGGTGCTGCGATTACCGGCCAACTGCTGGCCTTCCGCGATGCCGGTATCCAGGTATCGCTGGATGATTTCGGCACCGGCTATTCGTCACTGTCCTACCTGAAAAAATTCGACATCGACTACCTGAAAATCGACCAGTCGTTCATCCGTAATCTCAGTCCCAACGCCAACGACCTGGCGCTGTGCGAAGCGATAATTGTCATGGCGCATAAATTGGGCATCAAGGTCATCGCGGAAGGTATAGAAACCCAGGAGCAATGCGATTTACTGACTGCCGCCGGCTGTGATTACGGGCAAGGCTACCTGTTTTCCAGGCCACTACCCGCTGCTGAATTCGAAACCCTGCTGGCTACGGGGCAATCGGCTACGCATTAGGGTGTAAAATTTGCGAGTTACCCGAGAAGGCGCGCAGCGCGCAGCACAGTTTTCCCGACTACTTCTTCGCCATCGCCAACGCCGCCTGGTACAGCAGTTTTTTCCTGGCCCCGGTAATCTCGACCGCCATCGCAACTGCCGTTTTTATCGAACACTCTTTTAATAAGATACCGAGTATTTCCTGCTGTTCAGGCGTAATGTCCTGCTCGGTTTTATCGACGACCGCCCCGCTGACAATCACGACAAACTCGCCCTTTCTCATGTTGTCATCTTGCTCGACCCGTTCCAGTGCATGGCCCAGGCTGGTTTTCACGATGGTTTCATGCAATTTGGTGATTTCCCTGGCGATGACGATTTCGCGATCCAGCGGCAAGACTTCCGCCATGTCCTGCAAGGACGCCAGGATGCGATGGCTGGATTCATAAAATATCCAGGTGACAGGGCTCATACCCTGTTCGGCGAAAAAAGCCTTGCGCGCCGAGGAGGTCCTCGGCGAAAAACCTGCAAAGGAAAATTGCGTGACCGGCAATCCCGCTGCCGACAGCGCCGCAATCAATGCGCAGGCGCCGGGAATGGGCACGACATCGAGGCCGGCCTCTTTGACCCGTTTTACCAAGGGCATACCGGGGTCGCTCAATAACGGCGTACCGGCGTCGGAAACCAGCGCAATCGATTGCCCCGCGAGTAATTTTTCCAGCAAGCCTTCGGATGCGCGGTCCTCGTTATGCTGGTGCAATGACACCAGCTTGTTCGTAATACCGTAGTGCTGTAACAACATTTTTACATGCCGCGTGTCTTCCGCCGCAATCAAGTCCACCTGCTTTAAGGTATCGACCGCCCTGAAACTGATGTCGGCCAAATTACCTATAGGCGTAGCAACAACGTATAATTTGCCGTATTCACTTGACATCGTGGATGCTCCTTCACATAGCTTGTAGAATTGTAGTAACTTTCAGCCCCTTGCTTGTAGGGCGTGCCGCGCGCGCCATCAGCGGACTGGCACGTTCTCCACGCGCCGGAGAAGGCGCGCGCAGCACGCCCTACGCTTCAGGCAAGTATTTGAACAGTTACGAATGATAACAGTATCTCACAAACACACTGGCTTTAAGGCGGTCGGCATCATGTTATTCTCCCACCCTAAAACCAAAGCCGATCACTTGATCCGCGGCGAAAGCGCTGAAGAGCAGGCGCATAATTTTCTCATTAACGAAGGACTGAAACCGGTAGCGCGAAATTTCCGCTGCAAACAGGGCGAGCTCGACTTGATCATGCTCGACGGCCAGGCGCTGGTTATCATCGAAGTCAGGTTCCGCAAATCCGACCGCTACGGCAGCGCTGTAGAGAGCATCACGCCGTCCAAACAATCACGTATAATAGCGGCAACGCACATTTATTTGTCGACAAAAAAAACCGATCGCCCTATACGTTTCGATGTCGTTGCGATTTCCGGCAACGGACAGATAAACTGGATCAAGAATGCCTTTTAAATATAAACGCCTTTCAAAACAAAGTCATGAGCTTACAAGATAGAATCATCAACCATTTCTCCGACAGCATCCAAACGCAACAGGAAGCGATGACCGGGCTGTGCGAATTGATTGAATATGCGTCGCAGCGGCTGGTTTCCGCCCTTTTGAATGATAAGAAAATCCTGGCCTGCGGCAATGGACGTTCGGCAAGCGCTGTGCAATTGCTGGCATCGGCGATGCTCAACCAGTACGAACGCGACCGCCCGTCATTGCCGGTAATCGCCCTCAACACCGACGCCGTGACCCTGACCGCCATCGCCAACGACTACCATTTTGATGATATATTCGCCAAACAACTCAGGGCCTTAGGACAAAGCGGCGATATATTGATCGCTTACACCGACGGCACCCATTCAGCCAATCTCGCCAAAGCCGTTAATGCCGCGCATGACAAGGACATCTCGGTGATTGCGCTGACCGGCGGTAACGGCGGCATGATGTCGCCGTTGCTCGATGAAACGGATATAGAAATTCGCGTACCCTCAAATTCCAGCGCACGCATTCAGGAAGTCCACGTATTGATTACCCATTGCCTGTGCGATTTAATCGATCATCAACTCTTTGGCTGACACCCATGAAAATACTTTGCTTATCATCACTGCTGATTACCGGCCTGGCTGTCAGCGGCTGCGCCGGCGTTACCGCAAACGACCCGGCAGTCGTCGCCGAAGCCCTGCATGACCGCCGAGCGCCGGCTGTCATCGCAAGCGATAAAACCATTGAAGCCGACATCATCGATGAACTTCAAGGCGATAACGAGCTGCAAATTCAGGCCCATGTCAATATTAACGCCTATAACGGCGCGGTGCTGGTAAGCGGGGAAGCCGCCACCGACGCGCTTAAAAATAAAATCATTGATGTTGTCCGCACGACCCGGCATGTCAAGCTCGTGCACAACAACCTGAACATTGCTTATCCCAGCGATATGAGTTCCCGCGCCAATGATGCACAGATCAACGATAATATCAAAGCGGCACTCGCGCAAATTCGCACGATACCCAATTTTGAATCGGCGATGGTCAAAGTCGTCACCGAAAATGCCGTCGTCTACCTGATGGGTCGCGTACACCGGAGCGAAGGCGCCGTCGTTATCAATGTCGTCAGGCACCAGCCCGAGGTCAAACAAATTATCACGGTTTTTGAATACCTTGACTGACATGGCGCCGTTACCTGTCGGATTTTTAGCCTTGCTGGCGGAATCCTTTACCTCAAAAGACCTGCTCGTTGCCGCCGAAGAGTGTTGGGTCTACGGCTATGACAACAGCCGACGCCATGTCTTACCGCAAGCCGTAGTCTTCCCAGCTACGCATGAGCAGGTGCTTGCCGCCGTTAATGCCTGTAACCGCTTTAATATCGCCTTGACCACCCGTGGCCGCGGCACCGGTACGACAGGCGCAACGGTACCGCTTAAAGGCGGGCTGGTCGTATCGCTGGAGCGCATGAACAAGATCATCGACTATTCGCCCGACAACCGCTACATCACGGTGGAACCCGGCATCACGAACCAGCAGGTGCAGGATTTTGTTAAGGCACAGGGATTTTTCTGGCCGCCCGACCCGACCAGTGCGGCTTTTTGCAGCATCGGCGGCAACCTGGCCTATAACTCGGCGGGTCCCAGGGCGGTAAAATACGGCACGCCGCGGGAAAACACCTTAGGACTGCGCGCGGTCACCGGCGCGGGCAAGGACATCCGGGTTGGCGTACATACCAGCAAAGGTGTGGTCGGTTATGACCTGACCCGCTTAATTATCGGCTCGGAAGGCACGCTGGCGATCATCACCGAAGCGACGCTGAAACTGACGCCGTTGGCCGAGGCGACGAAAACGCTCAGGGCTGTTTACCAGACCGTTTTCGATGCCGCGCGGGCCGTCGCGGCGATTATGTCGCAGCCGGTCGTCCCGTGTGCGCTGGAGTTCATCGACAGCAACGCCATTGAAATGATCCGGCAATATTCCAACAGCGACCTGCCCGAACAGGCCGGCGCATTGTTAATGATTGAAGTGGATGGACAGGAAGAAGGCCTGGACAGCGCCACGGAAAAAGTCGCCGCCAGCGCCAGAAATGACGGACTGCTGGACATCAGGCTGGCGCAAACGGACGCCGAAGTGAAAGCGCTGTGGCAAACCAGGAAAGCGTTGTCACCCGCTTTGCGTAAAGTGGCGCCGAAAAAAATCAATGAAGACGTCGTCGTCCCGATCACCGAAATACCGGCATTGATCGCAGGACTCGACCAATTATCGACTAAATACCAACTACCTATCATTAATTTCGGCCATGCCGGCAACGGCAATATCCACGTTAATTTACTGCTGAATCCTGACGATCCCGAGCAAAGCAGCAAGGCCCACCATTGCCTGGATGAAATCTTTTCACTGGTGTTATCGCTGAACGGCACACTCTCCGGCGAACATGGCGTGGGCCTGGAAAAACGGGACTTTGTCGACCGCGAACTGGATGCGAATTCTTTGGAATTGATGCGGGCTATTAAACGCCAGTTTGACCCGAACGGTATTTTAAATCCGGATAAGATGTTTCCATTGGCTTGAGGTAAGGATTTTTGGAAGGGCTTTCATGCCTGCAACAAAATATACCCTGAGCAGCCAAATTTTCGATTTTATGTACACATCGCGTGCATTTATAGAATGATGATAAAAATCAATGTAAAAGCTACGTGACGCGCAACTTCTCATTACTCACAGGGCAACTATTCAGCCCCTTGCTGTAGGGCGTGCCGCGCGCGCCATCGACGGACTGGCGCGTTTTACCCACGCACCGGAGAAGGCGCGCGCGGCACGCCCTACGCTTCAGGCAAGGATCTGAATAGTTGCCCTGTGAGTAATGAGAAGTTGCGCGTCACGTAGCTTTTACATTGATTTTTATCATCATTCTATAAA
>SCST01000055.1 GCA_004299465.1 Methylovulum sp.
CTTTGGAATCCCAGCGAGGCTCAGTTTGTTATTAATGCGATGTCGCCTGCGGAAATCCAGTCGATTATCGTCGATGAAGACAAGCACAGTATGGACCTGGCGGTCAATTCAGAGAATTTATCCCAGGCGATTGGCCGTGGCGGGCAGAATGTGCGTTTGGCATCACAGCTGACCGGTTGGGAATTGAATGTTATCGATGCATCAAAAGCGACGCTTAACAGTGAGGCTGAAACCTTAAAGATAAAACAACTGTTTATCGACCAGCTCGATGTCGATGAAGATATTGCGTTAATCCTGGCCGAAGTGGGTTTTAATACCGTCGAGGAAATTGCCTATGTGCCGGTCAGTGAAATGCTGGAAATTGAAGGTTTTGATGAAGAATTGGTTCATGAGTTGAGAAGCCGGGCTAAAGATGCGTTGCTGATCAGTGCCATTGCCGCGGAAGAGAAAATGGAAACGGCACATCCAGCACAGGATTTATTGGATATGGAAGGCATGGATGACGATTTGGCCTATGCGCTGGCAAATCACGGCATCATCACTATGGATGATTTAGCGGAGCAATCGGTGGATGATTTGTTGAATCTTCCGGGTATTGATGAAGACAGGGCGGCAAAGTTGATTATGAAGGCGCGTGAGCCTTGGTTTGCTTAAGGCGCATGGCGGAGTAAGGGGTAGGATATGAGCGATAAAACAGTACGGCAGTTGGCTGAAGTGGTCAGAATACCACTGGAACGATTATTGGAGCAGCTGAAAGAAGCAGGATTATCTGCCAGCGCCGCTGATGATGTGATTAGTGAAGATGAAAAAATGCAATTGCTGGGGCATTTACGTAAACGTCATGGTAAAGCGGAAAATGAAGCCGGCAGCGCCCCGAGACGGGTGACGCTGGAGCGAAGAAAAGTGATGGAAATCAAGCAGGCGAGCGTGCCGGGTAGCTCCACGAAAACGATCAGTGTCGAAGTGCGCAAAAAGAAGACCTATATCAAACGTGCCGAAACCGACGAGCACAAAGCGGCGGAGCCGGTTAAACCCGTCGCTACGCCGCAACAAGCGGTGCCTGAAAGCGAATCGGCCAAACCGGTTGAAACGCATCCTGCTGTTGAAGCCCCTGTTGTTGCAGTTGAACCGCTTGAGCAAATACTTGCCGTCGGGCCGGAAGCGCTTGAAGCCGGGGCAAAACCCGTTGCAGCAGGCATCGAGCCTGCAGAAAAATTAGCAGTTGTCGGTGAAGTTGCGCCTGAATTGGACCTGGAACTGGATGCTGAAGAGAAGTTTGCAACGGTAAAAGTTAAGGAAGATAAAAAAATTAAACAGGATAAACCGGTTAAGGCTAAAGAGGCGGATGAGGTCAGGAAAAAGCAACAGGAAAAAGAACGCCGTCTCGAAGAATCCATCAAGAAAAACGCCGACAAGGTAAGGCAGCAGGCTGCCGTCAAGCAGGAGCAGTTGCATAGGAAAAAGCAGGAGGAAGGTACGCTACGCGTTCCAGGCAAAGACGGCAAGAAAGGCAAGAAAAAAGGTAAACAAACCACGCGTACCGCGGTGCAGTCCGATAACAGGCATCAATTTGAAATGCCGGTTGCGCCTATCGTTAAGGACGTGACCATTCCGGAGATGATTTTAGTCTCTGACCTGGCGCAAAAAATGAGTGTTAAAGCCGCCTTGGTGATCAAGCACTTGATGAAGCTGGGCATTATGGCGACGATCAACCAGAGCATAGACCAGGAAACGGCGGTTATCCTGGTTGAAGAAATGGGCCACAAAGCCATTATGCAGAGCGATGACGATCTCGAGCAGGAAATGCTCGCAGAAGCGATGGAGGAAGAAAGCCATGTTGCACTGCCACGTGCGCCGATAGTCACGATCATGGGTCACGTTGACCACGGCAAGACCTCGTTATTGGATTATATCCGCAAAACCCGCGTTGCTGCCGGCGAAGCAGGTGGCATTACCCAGCATATCGGTGCTTACCAGGTGAAAACCGACCATGGCTCGGTAACCTTTTTAGATACGCCGGGACATGCGGCATTTACAGCGATGCGCGCCCGCGGCGCAGACGTCACCGATGTCGTGATTGTTGTCGTCGCTGCCGATGACGGCGTCATGCCGCAAACCAAGGAAGCGGTCGAGCATGCCAGGGCGGCGAATGTGCCGATTATTGTCGCGATGAATAAAATCGATAAAGCGGATGCTAACCCCGACAAGGTCATGCAGGAATTGTCGGCGATCAATGTGCTTGCCGAAGAATGGGGTGGCGACGTCCAGTTCCTTAAAATTTCAGCAAAAACCGGTCAGGGTATTGATGACTTGATCGAAGCGCTGATTGTACAGACCGAAATCCTGGAATTGAAAGCGCCTTTCGAAGGCTCGGCTTCCGGTATCGTCATTGAATCAAGGCTGGACAAGGGGCGCGGTGCTGTCGCGACGGTGCTGATCCAGAAAGGTACGCTGGAAAACGGGCAAATGGTTTTGTGCGGCCATGAATTCGGTCGTGTCCGTGCGATGTTCAATGAAAACGGCAAAGTGATCAAAGAAGCGGGTCCTAGTGTGCCGGTGGAGATTCTCGGGCTTTCGGGCACGCCGTATGCCGGGGATGAATTCCAGGTGGTGCAGAATGAGCGCATCGCTAAAGAATTGGCCAAGCACCGTGAAGAACGTAAAAAATTCAGCCGGCATGCCGCACAACAGGCATCAAAACTGGATGAAGTTTTCTCTAAAATGACCAGCGGCGAATTGGCCAGCGTTAACCTCGTTATCAAAACCGATGTACAGGGCAGTTTGGAAGCCTTGCGCAGTTCCCTGGTCGGCTTGTCCAATGAAGAAGTCGAAGTCAAGGTTATTTTTGGCGGCGTAGGTGGCATCAATGAAGGCGATGTCAACCTGGCCCTGGCGTCTAACGCCATATTGATAGGCTTTAACGTCAGGGCGGATGCCACTGCGCGCAAGTTGATCGAAGAAAAAGGCGTGGACCTGCATTATTACAGCGTGATTTACGATGCTATCGATGAGGTCAAAAAATCCATTAGCGGCATGTTGGCCCCGGAAATTAAAGAACATATCGTCGGGCTTGCCGAAGTGCGCGACGTGTTCCGTTCGCCGAAATTCGGTGCGATCGCCGGTTGTATGGTCATCGACGGCTATGTCAAAAGAAACCTGCCGATACGCGTGTTGCGCGAAAACGTCGTTATTTTTGAAGGGCAGTTGGAATCGCTACGCCGCTTCAAGGATGATGCTTCGGAAGTCAAAATGGGTATGGAATGCGGTATCGGTGTAAAAAATTACAACGATGTGCAAGCCGGCGATCAAATCGAGGTATTTGAGCGCACAGAAGTAAGACGGGTACTGTAAGTTTTATGGCAAAAGAATTTGGCCGAAATGCCCGCGTGTCATCGCAAATGCAAAAAGAGCTGTCGCTGATTTTGCAGCGGGATATTGATGATTCCAGGTTGGGTTTTGTCACCATCAATGAGGTTGAAGTGTCGAAAGACCTTGCCGTGGCAAAAGTTTATGTCACCGTCTTGAATGCCGATGACGACTGCAAGGATGCAGGAGGTAGGGCAATGCATGGAGCGATTGCCGAACAAGGCAAACGGGCCAATGTGAAAACCTTAAATGAATTGGCTCCGGTTATCCGGCATGAATTGGCGAAACGGATGCGTTTGCGGCATATCTCGGAATTGCGCTTTTATTATGATGATTCTTTTGATAAAGGGATGCGTGTTGCCGAGCTATTAAGCGATGTAGACAAGCACGACGAAGGCTAGGCTCAATGAGCAAACGTAAATCGGGACGCAATGTGCATGGCATATTGCTGCTGGATAAGCGTCTGGGCGTTTCTTCCAATAGAGCCTTGCAGGAAGTCCGGCGCTTGTTTAATGCCAATAAAGCCGGGCATACCGGCAGTCTCGACCCCTTAGCTACCGGCTTGCTGCCGTTGTGTTTCGGCGAAGCGACCAAAGTGTCGGCATTGATGCTCGATGACGACAAGCGCTATCGTGTCACGGTGCAGCTCGGCGTGATGACCGATACCGGCGATGCCGAAGGCGTGGTGATCGATACTAAACCGGTGCCCGATTTATCGATTGCCGATATAGACAGTTGCCTGGAGGCCTTTACCGGCGAAATCGAACAAGTGCCGCCGATGTATTCGGCGTTAAAGCATCAGGGCAAGAAACTGTACGAATTGGCGCGTGAAGGTAAAACCATAGAACGTCCCGCCCGCCGCATCCATATTTTTGAATTGACCTTGCTTGATTTCGCCGACGACCGACTAACGTTGGAGGTAGGATGTTCGAAAGGTACTTATATCCGTTCACTGGCGGAAGATATAGGCCATGCCCTGGGTTGCTGCGGTACAGTGACCGCCTTGCGGCGCTTGTCTGCCGGGCAATTCGGCATCGCCGAGGCCAGGACTATTGAAGAATTATCCGCTATGGATGAACAGGATTTATTGAACAGCCTGATTGCTGTCGATAAACCTTTAGCCGCCATTCCGTCCGTGTGCCTATCCGAAGCGCAAGCGACCTGTATTCGCTACGGACAGAGTATCGCCTTCCAATATCCTGAACCCGGTACCGTGCGCTTATACCATGACGCGGTTTTTTTGGGTTTGGGAGAAATGCTATTGGATGGTAAAATAGCACCGAAAAAGTTGTTTAATTTGAACAACGTGTAATCCGCAGAGACGCTTAAGGCGATCTGCAACCGTCCTGTTCTACACCCTATCGCGGAGCAGGATTTTTCCTAAGTCGTCATTTGGCGATTTTATTTTTATACTTTTAATCTTATAGGGATTATCAATGCCATTTACAGCAGAACAAAAAAAAGCGGTCGTCGAAGCGTATCGTTTGTCAGAAACCGATACCGGCTCGCCTGAAGTGCAGGTTGCTTTATTGACCGCACATATCACGCATTTGACACCGCATTTCGCCGCGCATAAAAAAGACAACCATTCACGCCGCGGTTTATTACGTATGGTTAATCAGCGTCGCAAGTTGCTGGATTACCTAAAAAATAAAGACAGCAACCGGTATCGTTCGTTGATTGAGCGTCTTGGTTTACGTAAGTAAACGTTATTTGGAAACGGCACGGATTCGTTTTATCTAAGCCCCTTGCCGTTTTTGCTTTAAGTTCAACGCTTTATTAATCTATACGCAAAGGAACCCCCATAGTGAATCCTATTAGGAAAGAATTTCAGTACGGCGATCAAAACGTTACGCTAGAAACGGGCGAAGTGGCACGCCAGGCGGACGGTGCTGTCATGATTGATGTCGATGGTACCACCTTACTGGTTACCGTCGTCGGTAAAAAAGAAGCCAATGGCGGCGACTTTTTCCCATTAACGGTGAATTATCAAGAAAAAGCTTATGCAGCCGGAAAAATACCCGGTGGCTTTTTCAAGAGAGAAGGACGTCCCTCCGAACAAGAGACCTTAACGTCCCGCTTAATAGATAGACCTATACGCCCGCTTTTTCCTGAAGGCTATACTAACGAAGTTCAAATCGTTGCAACGGTAATTTCATTAAATCCTAATGTTGACCCGGAAATTCCGGCGTTGTTAGGCGCGTCTGCGGCCTTGGCCGTATCGGGATTGCCTTTTAACGGCCCTATCGGCGCAAGCTGCGTCGGTTACAAGGACGGCGCTTATTTATTGAATCCATCGCCTGCCGCACTGAAGGACTCTGAATTAACCCTGGTCGTTGCCGGTACTGCCCATGCCGTATTAATGGTGGAATCTGAAGCCAAGGGTTTGTCGGAAGAAGTCATGTTGGGCGCGGTGCTGTTTGGTCACGAGCAGATGCAGGTTGCTATTAACGCCATCAACGAATTTGCCAATGCCGCAGGCAAAGGCGTTGTCGAGTGGGTAGCCCCGGAAGCTAATGCCGAATTGGTTAACCTGGTTACCGCGGAAGTCGAAGCGAGCATAGCGGCGGCTTACCAGGTGCCTGAAAAACTGGTCAGGCAAGAGCAGTTAAAAGCTATCAGGAATGCCGTTGTTGAAAAGCTGACGGTAGACGGCGATTATGCAGCTAATGATATACGCGGCATTATCGAACACCTGGAATCGAAGATAGTCCGCAACGCCATTCTCGATGACAGCAAGCGTATCGACGGACGCGCTCTGGACTCGATCAGGCCGATTACCGTCAAGACCGGCGTATTGCCTAGAACCCACGGTTCCGCATTGTTTACCCGTGGTGAAACACAGGCCTTGGTGGTGGCTACCTTAGGCACCCAACGCGACGCGCAAATTATCGATGCGCTGGCGGGTGAATATAAAGAACCCTTCATGCTGCATTACAACTTCCCTCCCTACAGCGTAGGGGAAACCGGCCAGGTCGGGTCGCCTAAACGCCGTGAGATTGGGCATGGACGTTTAGCCAAGCGCGGCGTGACTGCCGTGTTGCCGAATATGGAAGAATTTCCTTATACCATTCGCGTCGTTTCTGAAATTACCGAATCCAACGGTTCCAGTTCTATGGCTTCGGTTTGCGGCAGCAGTCTGGCATTAATGGATGCAGGTGTGCCGATTACTGCACCTGTCGCCGGTATTGCGATGGGCTTGATCAAGGAAGGCGAGCGCTTTGCCGTATTGTCTGACATCATGGGCGATGAAGACCACTTGGGCGATATGGATTTTAAAGTCGCCGGTTCGGAAAATGGCATTACCGCGCTGCAAATGGACATCAAGATAGACGGCATTACCGCTGAAATCATGAAGGTTGCGTTGGAACAAGCCAAGCAGGGCCGTTTGCATATCCTGGGGGAAATGAACAAGGCGCTGTCGACGACGCGTGAAGAAATGTCCGATTTTGCGCCGCGTATCATCACGTTCAAAATTGACCCGAGTAAAATCCGCGAAGTTATCGGCAAAGGCGGCGCGACGATACGCGGCATCACCGAAATAACCGGTGCCAGCGTTGATTTGACCGACGACGGCGTCGTTAAAATCGCTTCGGTTGACAAAGCCGCGGGCGAAGAGGCCCGCCGCCTGATTGAAGAAATCACCGAAGAGGTCGAAGTCGGCAAGGTTTATGAAGGCAAAGTCGTCAGGTTAATGGACTTCGGCGCTTTCGTAACGATACTTCCCGGCAAGGATGGTCTCGTCCATATCTCGCAGATTTCCGATGAGCATGTTGATAAAGTCAGCGACAGGCTGAATGAAGGCGATATGGTTAAAGTTAAAGTGCTGGAAATCGACCGCCAAGGCCGAGTCAGGCTCAGCATGAAAGAAGCGGAAAAAGAATAAGATTTTTTGATCTTGTTGCAAACGAAAAGGGCCGAAAGGCCCTTTTTTTATGGGTAACTGTAATTACAGCTTGCGCCGAGAAGGCGTGCCATACAGCCGTTTGGCGTTAAACCTTGTGGTAAATATCCGCGCCTTCTTCAAGGAATTGACGTGATTTTTCATCCATGCCTTTCAGTAGCGCTTCCTCTTCTTGGAGGCCTTTTTCCGCGGCATAATCACGGACATCCTGGCTGATTTTCATCGAACAGAAATGCGGTCCGCACATCGAGCAGAAATGCGCGATTTTTGCAGATTCCTTAGGCAAGGTTTCATCGTGGAATTCACGGGCTTTTTCAGGGTCGAGGCCGATATTGAACTGGTCTTCCCAGCGGAACTCGAAACGCGCCTTGGACATCGCATTATCGCGCGCCTGTGCGCCGGGGTGGCCTTTCGCGAGGTCAGCTGCATGGGCGGCGATTTTATACGTGACGATGCCTTCGCGCACGTCTTGCTTGTTCGGTAGGCCCAGATGTTCTTTTTGCGTGACATAGCACAGCATTGCGCAGCCGTACCAGCCGATATTAGCGGCGCCAATAGCCGACGTGATATGGTCATAGCCGGGCGCAATATCGGTAGTCAACGGCCCCAAGGTATAGAAAGGTGCTTCGCCGCATTCTGCCAATTGTTTTTCCATATTGACTTTAATCATCTGCAGCGGCACATGCCCTGGGCCCTCGATCATCGTCTGCACATCATGCTGCCATGCGATTTTGGTCAATTCACCGAGGGTTTCCAGCTCGCCGAATTGCGCGGCGTCATTGGCGTCATAAATCGAGCCGGGACGCAGGCCGTCGCCCAGCGAGAAAGACACGTCATAGGCTTTCATGATTTCGCAGATGTCCTCAAAATGCGTATAGAGAAAGCTTTCGGTATGGTGCGCGAGACACCATTTCGCCATGATCGAGCCGCCGCGCGAGACGATCCCGGTCATGCGCTTTGCCGTCAATGGCACATGATGCAGGCGTACGCCGGCATGGATAGTAAAATAATCAACGCCCTGTTCGGCTTGTTCTATCAAGGTGTCGCGGAAAATTTCCCAGGTCAGCTCTTCGGCCTTGCCGGCCACTTTTTCCAAGGCCTGGTAAATCGGCACCGTGCCGATAGGCACAGGCGAGTTGCGTAAAATCCATTCGCGGGTTTCATGAATGTTCTTGCCGGTCGACAAATCCATAATGGTGTCGCCGCCCCAGCGTATGCCCCAGAGCATTTTTTCGACTTCTTCATCGATTGAAGAGCTTAGCGCCGAGTTACCCAGGTTGCCGTTGATTTTCACCAAAAAATTGCGGCCGATAATCATCGGTTCCGATTCGGGGTGGTTGATATTGGCGGGAATAATGGCGCGGCCCCTGGCGACTTCAGAGCGCACAAATTCAGGCGTGATCACGTCGGGAATAGCGGCGCCGAAGGCATCGCCCTTGTGCTGGTCTTTCCAGAGCTCGCGCATCGCCTCCATTTTCTGGTTCTCGCGAATCGCGATAAATTCCATTTCCGGCGTGATGATGCCTTTGCGCGCATAATGCATCTGGCTGACATTACAACCCGCTTTGGCGCGGCGCGGCTTGTGTATATGTTCAAAGCGCAGCTCAGCGGTAGCGGGATCTGCCAGGCGTTGGCGGCCAAATTCGGAGCTGGGGCCGGCTAATTCTTCGGTATCGTTTCTTTCGGCTATCCAGGCCGAGCGTACCGGGCTTAAACCCTTTTTCAAGTCGATGTCTACGCTGGGATCGGTGTAAACGCCGGACGTATCATAGACATAAAGCGGGGGATTTTTTTCTGCACCGAAATGTGCCGGCGTATCGGATAAGGTGATTTTACGCATAGGCACGCGGATGTCAGGGCGGCTGCCTTGCACATAAATTTTTTCCGATGCGGGGTAGGTGTCAATTTTTACAGGACTGGAATGCGCGGGGGGCACTTCTTTAAGTATGGCGCTCATGTTTATCTCCAACAACAAAAACAACAGGGCGCAGGGAAGTGGTGGCTTTCCTACGCCGGTATTAACCGGGGTCAGGTTCAAAGGGTTTCTCTCAGCCTCACGATAATTCATGAAGCACCCCTAGCCTTTACGGATGTCGAGCTAAGGTAAAGGAAAATATTGCAGATTGCAAGCCGGGCCGGCGCTGTTGCGGCAATCGCCAGCCGGCGGTTAAGGCAATGAATGCTTTCAATAGGTGGTGTGTTAAAAACAGGGTTTAAAAATCAAATGCTTATATATTGCTGCGGGGGGTAAAAAGGCTTTGGGTGTTGGACGCATGTTTTTTTACATGCACATGCCATTGATTCCTGGCCAGTAAAAAATGCTAAAATGCCGGTTTTGCCGTTTTCCGGCACTGCATACTATTAAAACGTTTGTGAAAATTTCCATTGTTGTTCCTGTCTATAACGAAGCTGACAATATTATCCCTTTGCTTGATGAAATTGTCGTTGCGATGCGCCTGGCCGAAGCCTATGAAATTATCTATGTCGATGACGGCAGTAATGACCGGACGGCAGACGTCCTGGCGCAGGCGCTGCAAGACGTCGGCGCACTGAGGGTGATCCGGCATCAGCACAGCTGCGGACAAAGCACGGCAATCCATACGGGTATTAAGGCCGCTAATTACCCGTTGATTGCTACATTGGATGGCGACGGCCAAAATGATCCGGCAGATATTCCTCGCCTGTATCAGGCCTTCATGCGGCAAAGACAAGCCATGAGCAATTTGGCGATGGTGGCGGGCTGGAGAAATAAACGCCATGACTCGGCTTGGCGGCTGTTTTCATCCAAAGTGGCGAATACGGTCAGGGCCGCCTTGCTGGGGGATAAGACGCCCGATAGCGGTTGCGGCTTGAAGCTCTTTTCCAGGGATGCTTTTTTGGACTTGCCTTATTTTGATCATATGCACCGCTTTTTGCCGGCATTGATATTGCGGGCCGGTGGCCAGGTCATTTCTGAACCCGTAAACCACCGGTCCAGGGTTAACGGCTATTCAAAATACGGTACTTTGGACCGGCTGGGCGTCGGGATTACCGACTTATTGGGTGTCATCTGGTTACAGAAACGAGCAAAAATTGCAGAGGTAAAAGAAATTGAACATAGATAAAGAAACCATTTGGATAGTCATCGGTTTTATTGGCCAGGCCTTGTTTTCCGCCCGCTTTATCGTGCAATGGTTAAAAAGTGAACGCGAAAAGAAAAGCGTTTTTCCGGTTGCCTTTTGGTATTTCAGTATTGCCGGCGGCATTACCTTGCTGACTTATGCCATTTACCGGCAAGACCCGGTTTTTATCGTCGGGCAATTAACCGGCCTGTTTATTTATTTTCGTAACCTGTATTTTGTTGTTTACGAGCGAAAGCTGTTGCGTGCTGAATAGGTTTAAACCGCATCGTAAAACGATGCACCGTTGGCTTTTTTGTGGTAAATCAGGTAATCGTCATTATCTGCTGCCGCTGTAGCGACGGCAAAGTGATCAAATTCTACAACCCTGCGCTTCTGGAAAATCTTGGGATCGGGCAAACTCTTTAAGGATTTGGCTAAACATAACTTCCCTATGCAGCTTTAGCTTATTGTTCCCGCGTGGAGTGCAAGCTTCGCTTGCTCGGGCAGGCAAAGCCTGCACTCCTGGCTTCAGTTGCTGGTATAGATGTTCCGATGTATCCGAAAACAGTAGCGAATTGTCATCAAACGCTATGCCTAAAACTACGTCGGCCGGGATTTAAAAGATCGGCTTCGTGCGCGATCCGGTAACGGCAAAAAGCGACTTTGCCTTGCGCTTCCAAAGATGGCGTGACTCATCCAGGTTAAACAAGGCCCTGGATGAGATGGCTGCGATAAGTTTCCTTAATGCTCGTCAAGCGTTTTTTCAACAGCGTTTACCATCGCCTCTTTGAGCATTTGAACCCATTCGCTGACTTTGCCCATGTCGGTTTTCATATCGGAAATCATCGTGTACAGCACGGCGCTAGACACCAGGATGGCGATGGCGAGGGCTAATGAGGCATAAGCTAGGCGTATTGCTGCCGATGACTGCGTTTGCAACTGGCTCAGCCGTTTTTCGATATAGGCTTGGTTGATTTGCAACTGCTCGATTACGGGGATGGCATTGCCGGTATCCGTTGTCTGCGCTTGTTTGAGCGGTTCGGGTTTTTTCCGCTGTACGACCGGTTCTTTGGCGATAGCGTCGATAATAGTGTCCGTGGACTGTTCGGCAATGACGGTGTCACCGGGTTTGCCCTGCATCGATTCGATGCTGGCGGGTTCCTCCGGTAGTACAACATCATTGATTGATTCGGGCGCCGGATCGATGCTGTGTCCGGGTTGGCGCACCGCAAGATAATCCGAAATAAATGCATCGACCTGGAAGCCTTCGGGGAGCGGCGCTTCTTCAGGCAAGGATTCGACCGTGAAAATGGCGTCATTTTGCTCGTCGACCACTATGCCGGCTCGGTGATCGATAAGGTCGGCGGGTTCGATAACGGGCTCGGCGGCGATAAACGGCGGTTGTTTGCCGGCGGCGTCAAAACCTGGATCAGCCAGCAATTTGTCGATAGCATCTTCATCGTCGACGATATGATTAAGCGGGGTAATGGTCAGTCCCGTATCGTCGGGAATGGTTTGCAGGTCGGCCAAAAGCAAGTCATCTTCCCGTTCATTAGCGTCAGCAGCGAAATTATCCCAGCGCTCAGTTGAAAATCTATTGGTGGATTTTTTCATATTTAGGCTCATGTAGCGTTAAGATAACGATAAAACCGTGTGGGCATATTTTCAGGTAAACAATTTCCTTTAAGCTATGCTTTATGTCGTCAAGTTTCGCTCATTTGATGATAAACTTCCAAAAAATATTTTTAATAAACTGCGAATTTATAACACAGTGCAATTAGCCATTACTGCTTTAGGCCACAATCAGATTAATTTTATTGCAGAGCTATTACCCGCTGTACGCGACTGCAAATGCAATGTGCTGGAAATACGGGCTTCACGTCTCGCCCAGACGACGGCGGCCTATTTGCTGGTCCAGGGCAACTGGAATCAAATCGCCAAGCTTGAAAATGCACTGGAGGTTCTGCAACGGCGTATGGAAATAAAAATCCATATTTTGCGGCCGGAGCAAAAAGAAAAAGCCAAGGAATACGTGCCCTATTCGCTGGAAACGATTTCTGTGGACAGGGACAGCATCATGGAATCGGTTACGTCTTTCCTGATCGACCGGGAAATAGACATAGAGGAAATGGCCGGTAGTTCCTATCTCGCGCCTTACGCGCAAAACCCGGTCTTCTCAAGCAAGTTTGTCATTTTAATCCCACCGCAACTCAATTTAATGTCACTGCGCGAAGAATTCCTGGATTTTTGCGACCAGTTAAACATAGATGCAATTCTCGAACCCATAAAACGATAGGTTTCCAATGACCCCAATAAGCGTTGGCTGTGCCGTGCCTGATTTTGAGCTGCCGTCTACCGGCGATACAACATTCAGGTTAGCGGATTTTCGCGGCAGCTATCTTGTGCTTTATTTTTATCCCAAAGACAACACGCCGGGTTGTATCCAGGAAGCCCAGGCTTTTCGCGATAATATCGACAAATTTACCGCATTAAACGTCGTTATCGTGGGCGTGTCGCGGGATACCGTGCGCGTTCATGAAGGCTTTAAAGCCAGGCAGGGCCTGCCTTTTGAATTGCTCTCGGACAATGAAGAAACATTGTGCGGCCTGTTTGATGTGATCAAGCTGAAAAGCATGTACGGCAAACAGGTGCGCGGCATAGAACGCAGCACCTTCCTGATCGACCCTGACGGTGTTCTGGTTCGTGAGTGGCGAAAAGTAAAAGTAAAAAGTCATAGCGACGAGGTGCTTGCCGCATTAGATGAACTTGCAGGGGCTAAGGCATGAATATCCAGACGACGCCCGATAAAAAACTGTTTGTGCTGGATACGAATGTGTTGATGCACGATCCGGCCTGTATTTTCCGTTTTCAGGAACATGATTTGTTCATCCCGATGATTGTGCTAGAAGAGCTCGATCATGCGAAAAGAGGCGTCACCGAAGTGGCGCGCAATGTTAGGCAGGTCAGCCGCTTTCTCGATGAACTGATTCGCGGCGCCAACCAGCAATCGCTGAACGACGGCCTGCCGCTGTCGCGCATCGAACACGGGCCGAATGCCGACGGGCCGGAAAGCGCGGGGCGGTTGTATTTCCAGACCAGCGCGATGACGGCGCTGCTGCCGGACAGCATGCCGGGCAATATTGCCGATAATTCGATACTTCGGGTCGTACTCGCGCTGACCAAGGAACTGCCTGATATTCACATCATCTTGGTGTCCAAGGATATCAATATGCGCATCAAGGCGGCGACGCTGGACCTGGTCGCCGAGGATTACCATAATGACCAGACGCTCGATGATATTGATTTGCTATACAGCGGGGCGACCGGGCTGGACAGCGATTTCTGGGATGAACACGGCACTAAAATGGAATCCTGGCAGGAAAAAGACCGGACGTTCTATAGGCTGGAAGACCCGCTGGTTGCCGAGTGGTATCCCAACCAGTATTTGTATATTGAAGATGACACCAATTTCGAAGCGATAGTCAGGAGTTGCGACGGTGAAATTGCGGTGCTGGAATTGGCGAGGGATTACCGCTCCAAGCATAATAATGTCTGGGGGATTACCGCCAAGAATCGCGAGCAGAATTTTGCGTTGAATGTCCTGCTGGACCCTGAGATAGACTTTGTTACGTTGCTGGGCACGGCCGGTACCGGCAAAACCTTGCTGGCGCTGGCGGCAGGTTTGGCGATGACCTTGGAGAAGAAACTGTACAACGAAATCGTCATGACCCGCGAAACGGTGCCTATCGGTGAAGATATCGGTTTTTTGCCGGGTTCGGAAGAGGAAAAAATGGCGCCGTGGATGGGCGCGCTGATGGATAACCTGGAATTGCTCGGCAGCCGTTCCGGGCAAAATGAATGGGAGCAGGGCGCGGCTAAAAATATCCTGATGAACCGCGTTAAAATCAGGTCGCTTAATTTTATGCGCGGGCGGACTTTCCTGAATCGTTTCCTGATTATCGATGAAGCCCAAAACCTGACGTCAAAGCAGATGAAAACCTTGATAACCCGTGCCGGTCCCGGCACAAAAATCATTTGTATCGGTAACCTGTCGCAAATAGACACGCCTTACTTAACGGCGACGACATCCGGTTTGACTTATGTCGTGGACCGCTTCAAAAACTGGCCTTACAGCGCGCATATCACGCTACGGCGGGGCGAGCGTTCGCGTCTGGCGGACTATGCGTCGGACACCTTATAAGCGGTTTCAGTAATTCATATTGACGCCGCTGTCATCGATCCTGGGCCAGGCATTTAACACGGCTTTGACAACGGTGGCTAACGGGATAGCCAAAAAGACGCCCCAGAATCCCCATAAGCCGCCAAAAAACAGGATGGCGATGATGATTGCAACGGCATGCAGGTTGACGGCCTCGGAGAATAATACCGGCACCAGCACGACGCCGTCCAAGGCCTGGATGATCGAATAGGCGATCAGCACGTACATAAAATCATCGCCGCCCAAGCCCCATTGTACGTAAGCGACAATCAACACCGGGAAGGTGACCAGGGTTGCGCCGACATAAGGGATAATCACCGACAAGCCCATCAACACCGACAGCAACATCGCATAATTCAAGCTTAATGCCGCATAAGTGGCATAACTGGCCAGCCAGAGGATAAATACCTCGGCAAATTTACCGCGTACATAATTAGCTATCTGGGTATCGACCTCCTGCCAAACGCGTACCGTTAAATACTGGTCTTTAGGCATAAATTGTAACAGCCACGACACCAGCAGCTCTTTATCTTTCAGGAAGAAAAACACCATCATCGGCACCAGGAACAGGTAAATCATCGCGCTGACCAGGCCTATGACAGAGGCCGCTGAGACGGATAGGATTTTTTCCCCGTAAGATAATAATTCGCTCTGAATAGAGAACATCATCTGGCTGATTTTGCTTTCCGAAATGAATTTTGGGTAAATTTTGGGCAGGCGCATGATTTCATGCTGCGCACTGTTGAGGATATTGGGGATACGCTGGACGAGTTCTACTGTTTGTTCTGAAACGATCGGTATTAAAAAAAACAGTAAAAACCCCAGGCAGGCCATGAAGATTGAAAATACCAAGTAAACGGCCAGTAAACGCGGAATTTTGATTTTTTCGGCTTTGGCGACGATGCCTTCGAGTAAATAAGCCAGTACGATGGAGGTAAAAACAGGCATCAGCAAATTAGATAATGAGTAAATCAATATAAAACAGGTGGCCAGGATAAATGCCAGTGAAACGGCTTGATGGTTCGGCAAGAAGCGCTGGAAGGATGTCCTGAAAAAACTTAGGTTTACGGACTCGTCTTGGGATTTGCTTGGGATCGTCATTAAATAACCGGCTGTTGAATTTTATTGATAACATAATATTTGATAGTTTACCTCCAATAACGCCTTTAACCCTATGATGATTTTGAATTACCTGATTGATCTCGTAAAATACGCCAACCCCCTACAATCAGGATAAAAGTATGCAAATTGATGTGTTCAACGGCGATGCCGACGGTATTTGCGCCTTAGTGCAATTGCGTCTTGCCCAGCCTGCTGATGCGAAATTGGTTACCGGTATAAAAAGGGATATTGAGTTATTGGCTCAAGTCTCTGTCGAAGCCGATGATCACGTCACAGTGCTGGATATTTCGCTGGAAAAAAACCGCAAGGCGCTGGACAGGATTCTTGAGCAGGGCGCCGAAGTCTTTTATGTCGACCATCACCAGGCCGGTGATATTCCCGCTCATCCCCATCTTAAAACAATTATCAATACCGATGCGAATGTCTGTACCAGTTTATTAGTCGATCAATATCTCGAAGGGAAATACCGGGCTTGGGCGGTGACCGCCGCTTTCGGCGATAACCTGATAGACAGTGCCGAACAAGCCGCCAAAACACTGGCATTATCGGCGGTCGACTTGAAAAAGCTTAACGATTTAGGTGTTTGCATCAATTATAACGGTTACGGTGCAAACCTCGGCGACCTGCATTTTGCACCGGATGCCTTATATCGGGAATTAGTCCCTTACGCGTCACCGTTTGAGTTTATGGCCGACAATAAAGCGATCTACGAGCGCTTATTAACGGGATATTCCGATGATATGGCTTTAGCCCTGCAGACGAAGCCCGAGTACCAGGCAGCGGCGGTCGCCGTCTATCTATTGCCTGATGTCGCCTGGGCAAGGCGCATCAGCGGCGTATTCGGCAATGAACTGGCTAATCGCTCACCGGAACGAGCGCATGCGGTATTAAGCTTCACTGAGAAAGGCGATTACCAGGTCAGCGTCAGGGCGCCGTTGACCAATAAAACCGGTGCGGATGAGCTTTGCTCCGCTTTCCCGACAGGCGGGGGGCGTAAAGGTGCTGCCGGTATTAATCATTTGCCGCTGGATAACTTGCCGGCATTTATTACAGCATTTGAACAAAAATACCGTTAAAATCGGTTTATCTTCGATAACTAACTTCTAATATTTTAATATTTCTCATGACAACAAAAAGCAGTAATACCGTTTGGCATCATGCAACCGTTACGCGAGCAGACAGGGAGAAACTGCACGGACATAAAAGCGTGATTCTCTGGTTCACGGGTTTATCAGGATCAGGCAAGTCAACATTAGCGCATGCCGTGGAAGATTATCTGTACAAAATAGGCATTTCCACCTTTGTGCTCGATGGTGACAATGTCCGTCATGGCTTGTGCAGTGATTTAAGCTTTAATGATCATGACCGCGTAGAAAATATCAGGCGCATCGGTGAGTTGGCGAAATTGGTTATTGAAGCCGGCGTGATTACGTTAACGGCGTTTATTTCACCGTTTAAATCCGACCGCAATACCGCCAGGAACTTGGTTCCGCATGGCGATTTCCTGGAAATACATTGCCAATGCCCTATCGAGACCTGCGAACAGCGGGATGTTAAAGGCTTGTATAAAAAAGCCAGGGCAGGGCAAATTCCTTTCTTTACCGGTATAGATTCCCCCTATGAAGCGCCCGAAGATCCTGAATTAGTCGTTAATACACACGAACAAACCTTGGAGGAAAGCGTCGAGCGCGTTATCACGCTGCTTGTGCAGCGCGGGGTGATCAAGGATACGGCGTCGAGATTAACGCAGTAAATCTTGCCGGTTTTCGGAAAGTGCACCCGGTACTCAATGAGTTGAGTGCAGGTCTTTCTTCCGATTATTTACGGGATGTTGCTTGTGTCAATAAACGGACACCCTTCATAAAATAACTGTTGCATAGGGTATTTTCATTACCCCCCAGACTTGGTAGGTTTTAACTTGTGAAGTTGTTCCATGCTCATCCCTTACCGGTGTCTTGTCGGAAACAATCATCATAGCTATTAAACGGTACTGCTGTATTGGCAACTGGCCTGCATCATGCTTTAAATGCGGATATTTTGAATATGCAGGCTTTCCCAGGAGTCGGGGGTACGCCAGACAAGATACAAGCGTCATTCCTACTGAGCGTAGCCGCCGTAGTGAATTAAACTCCCCCTGTTCATCGCTTTGGTATTTCGCATCGCCCATCCTGGCAGGGATTGCCTCCGAAATAATGGCCCAGGCGAAGCCGGTGCCTGGCGAACAGGGCATACAGCCGGTCGAACAGTGGCTTTAATAACGGCCAACCGGTGGGTGCGAGCAGCCAGCCTAAGCCCACAGCCCGGTAGGCGGCACGGAACGCTGTAGCGCCCTTGACCAGGCGTCCGTCGGGATAGACGCCGTGAATTTCCGCCATCAAGTCCTCGAATGTTTTACGATAAAGGCCGGGATCGAAACCATCGGCGTTGATGTCCCGAAACTCGAGCCTGCCGCGTTTGTTCCACCGGGATAGCCAAGCCACTTCTTTTCGGCAAATTGGACATAGCCCGTCGTAAAACAATGTGAAATGTGTTTGTTCCATGATAATTCACCATTCTATTGTAAGTTATGTTTCTCGTTTTACTGCAAGCAGTGGATTGGCAAGCCTGGCTAAAATGAGAGTCGCTGATCAGTTCCATCGGTTACATCCTTTGCCAGCGGGATGCCTTCTTTTAGCTGCTGCGCTATAGTTATTTCAATTGAGCAGGGGGGTAAATGGGCAGATAATCACCGTCATCGTCCATAACAAAAATACCCTTTGCCTTAACATCAACCCGGAATATTTTCCAAAGACGCTGCTGGGCTGGGTCAGACTCATAAAATGATATTGACCAGTAGCAACGCCCGTTAATAAATTCTGTTTTATCAAAAATATGCCCTCCTAAGGCCATTCTGCCCTGAGCGCCTAAAGACGCGCGCCATGTCTTAACCATGGGTACTAAGCTAACTCGCTCGACTGCGGCCCTATAAGAAAGCTCATCAGTTGTTGCTGCTAAACACGACTGTTTAGCATTAGCTTGTGATGCCGGATTTCCCGCTACGACATCACCGAACTCAACTACAGACAGCAGTGAAATTATTAATACAACGGCGTTTGGCATACTTCCCTCGGTCTTGCTGTATCGGGATTATTTCTGGATCAAGGATGAGTCAATATTTGACTAACGCTAATCTTAAGCGCCTATCAGTGGGAGGAGAATGTAATGGTACAGCGTAAAGCCTGTCAAGTTTTGTCTATTTCGGCAATTTACCGTATTGCGCATCTGCCTATTGCAATGCGCGTTGCGCAACTGTCCCTTCTCTTTATTGTTTATCTCGATTCTTTTTCTCAAGCAGTTCGGCAAATGTTTGTTTATTAATCTCTTGACATTGTTGTTGTATTCATGTCTATAAGGGTGTGTGCGGCATTGAACAATGACGCGCTATCTGACAATAACAATATAAAGAGGTATTAATATGGGTATCGTTACAACAAGTATCGGTTTTGAAATGCTGTTGAGGTGGGGGCATTTTTTGGCGGGCATCACATGGATAGGCTTGCTCTATTATTTTAACTTTGTCCAAGCGGAATATTTTAAAGAAGCCGAGGCGGCGGCTAAATCCGATGCGATACAAAAACTGGTTCCCCGAGCTTTATGGTGGTTTCGCTGGGGGGCCATGCTGACATTGCTGACGGGCCTCGGTATTTTTGCGATAAGAGGCGGGGGCATGTCTATGGATATTTATGTCGGTGCGCTGCTGGGGACGATCATGTTTTTGAATGTCTGGCTGATCATATGGCCGAACCAGAAAATAGTCATTGCCTCGGCGACTGAGATCGCCAATGGTGGAGAGGCCTTGCCCGAGGCGGCAGGCGCGCTGGCGACGGCGGGCCTGGCGTCGAGAACCAATGCCTTGTTTTCCATTCCCATGCTGTTTTTTATGGGGGCGTCATCGCATTATCCGCACAGCTTCAGCCTGCTCGCGTTTATCCTGGCTGTCGCCGTCATCCTGGCCTTGGAATATAACGGCGCTTATCCCGTCCTGAAAAATATCGGCGCGCTTAAAAAACTGCCGACCGCAGGAAAAATGGGGATTTACTCCAGTATTAACGGTGTCATCCATTGCGGTTTGGGTTTAACCGTTATTTTGTTTTTAATCCTGGATTTTCTGTAACTCGATAATAAAGAGATAGCCGCTGTTTAGCGGCTATTTTTTTGTCGAAAGGTATGAGCGATAGCAGAGTTGAATTCATTTTTGTATACGGCAGCTTACGCAAGGCGGCCGCTGCAAACCGCTATGATTTACTGGCGAATAGCTGCGATTATTTTTCTGGGGGCTATATGCACGGGAAATTATATGCCGTCAACCACTATCCCGGCGCCGTCGAATCGGCGCGGCACGAAGACAAAGTGTTCGGCGAGTTGTACAGGATTGTTGACGATACGGTGTTGACTCGCCTGGACGACTATGAGGAGTGCAGCGATGATTTTCCGCTGCCGCACGAGTACCTGCGCAAGCCGTTGCCGATACATCTGCGCGGCGGAGCTTCGGTGTTGGCTTGGGTGTATATTTACAATCGTGGTATTGCAAATTTGCGGCGGATATTAATTGTTTCATAAGTGCTTGCACTAGAAATGCCAGTCTTCGTTAAATAAGTTCGGCAAGCACTTATGAAACAATTAATAACTTATTGAATGGGTATTAATTTTCCCAAAAATTCTTGCGCAGTACTCTGAATATACTGTGCAAGAACTTTTGGGAAAATTAATATTGTCCGGCGATTATTTGGCGTCTTGTTGATATTTTTCGCGCAAAGAAAAACATGCCGATGCCGTAAAAAAATATAAAGCCGTACAGATGATAAAAATCGGGCGGGTATCAACGAAAGGCATGGAGTGACACGGTAAATTGGGTCGCTAATAGCTTCCGGTTTCAGTGATCGCTGAGTACCAACGGTATTTCTCGTGCGCTTTCGGCATCGATTTTGAAAGCGCGCATTTCCAGTATGCCTTTGGTATTGAGCGAAATAATCAGGTATAGCGCATCCGGGTAGGCCGCCATCGCCAAATCTGCAGCGGAAGGTTGCGCGGGTGCGGTTGGGTGCGAATGGTAGATGGCGAACAATGCTTCACCTGATTCACGCATCCCGGTCATAGCGGCTATTTGTTCCGCGGCATCGAGCAAGAAGCGTTGCTGCGGCTGTTCGGCCCTGTTGGTAATTGGATAGCAAGTGGTTGGCAAGCCGTTTCGGCTGCCGATCAAGCCGCATATCTCAAATTCAGGGGATATTTGGGCAAGATGCAGGAGTTGCGTGGTTATTTTACGCGGGATTTGGATTTCTTCCGGGGTCATGGGTATGGCCTTGTGGTTCTGGGTTAAGGGCTAATGCAGCCGAGAGTCACTCGCGGCTGCCCTGATAGATCCTGGTAGGTCTGCACTCGGTGATAACCGTAGTGCTTGAAAATAGCTTGTACGTGGTGTTCCTGGTTGTAGCCATGCTCGATCAATAAATGGCCGCCGGTGTCGAGATAATACCGAGCCGATTCGGCGATGGCTTTAATGTCGCCGAGTCCTTGCCCGGCGGCGACAAGTGCCTGCTGCGGTTCAAACCGTAGGTCGCCTGCGCGAAGATGTTCGTCGTCGGCAGGGATATATGGCGGGTTGCTGACGACAAGGTCGAACTTGCTGGCCGGCACATCGACGAACCAGTTGCTTTGATAGAAGCTGATGTCGGTCTGGTATATCCGGGCGTTGTATTGCGCGACATGCAGTGCGGCAAGGCTGAAGTCCGTAGCGCAGACCTCGGCATGCGGGCGTTCCGCCGCTAGCGTGACGGCAATAATGCCCGAACCCGTACCCAGGTCAATAATCCTGGCCGGCTGGTTTGCAGGGATCAGTTGCAAACTGAGTTCAACCAAGCATTCCGTGTCGGGACGAGGGATCAACACGTCCGGCGTGACGGTAAAATTCCGCGACCAAAACTCCCGGCTGCCGGTGATATAGGCTATCGGAATGCCTGTTTGCCGTTTTGCAAGCAGCGTTTCGAAAGCCGCTGTCTCGTCGGTTTCGAGGCGCTTATCCGGCCAGGCGCGCAAGTAGGAGCGCGGTTTGCCCAATACCTTGCATAATAAAACTTCTGCATCCAGCAAGGGGGATTCCGAGTTTGCCAGCGACTTGGCGGCGGATGTCAGTACGGCGTTTATGCGCGGCATCCGCTTTAATCTTCGCCCAGTTGTGTCAGCAGTTCGGCCTGGTGTTCGCTGATCAGCGGCTGGATTACCTGTTCCAGCCCGCCTTGCATGATGTCGTCGAGTTTATACAGCGTCAGGTTGATACGGTGATCGGTTAAGCGGCCTTGCGGGTAATTGTAAGTGCGGATGCGTTCGGAACGGTCGCCGCTGCCGACTTGCAATTTGCGTGTCGCGGATTGCTCGGCATGGTGTTTTTCCTGTTCCGCCGATAATAAGCGCGACGCCAGCAGCGACATGGCGCGGGCGCGGTTTTTGTGCTGCGAGCGTTCGTCCTGGCATTCGACGACGACGCCGGTCGGGATATGCGTGATACGGATGGCCGACTCGGTTTTATTAACGTGCTGGCCGCCGGCACCCGATGAGCGGTAGGTGTCGACTTTGAGGTCGGCCGGGTTAATGTCTATCGCATCGACTTCGTCGACTTCGGGCATGATCGCGACGGTGCAGGCGGAGGTGTGTATGCGCCCTTGCGATTCGGTTTCCGGTACGCGCTGGACGCGGTGCGCCCCGGATTCGAATTTTAATTGCGAATACACATCGCGCCCGGAGACGCGCAGGATGACTTCCTTGTAGCCGCCGTGGTCGCCGGGGCTTTCGCTGATGATTTCGGTTTGCCAGCCTTTGCGTTCCGCATAGCGCTGGTACATGCGCGATAAATCGCCAGAGAAAATTGCCGCTTCATCGCCGCCCGTCCCGGCGCGTATTTCCAGGAAAATATTGCGGGTGTCGTTAGGGTCTTTGGGCAGCAACAGTATGTGCAGTTCGTGGTCCAGCGCGTCAATCCGGCTTTCCGCGTCGCTGATTTCTTCCCTGGCTAGTTCCCGCAATTCGGGATCGCTGTCGTTCGCCATGTCTTTCGCTGACGCGAGCTGTTCCAATGCCTGGTCATAACGCTTGTAACACTCGACCAGCGGATTGATCTGGGCGTACTCCTGGCTTAATGAGCGGAAGCGGTTTTGGTTGTTCTGTACTTCGGGTTCTGAAAGTAAGGCGGCGATTTCGTCGTAACGTTCACAAAGGCTTTCTAGGCGTCGTTGTATGGATGGTTTCATTGAGAGTTGCTTAGTTTAAAAATTTCGCGGGCAGCGGCAATCAAATCATGGCGTTCGTTTTCGGCGGCCGCCCTGATTTGTGCGCTGGGCGTATGGATGAGTTTGTTAGTGAGTAAGTGGGCCAGGCGGTTCAGTGCTTCTTCCGGGGCGAGGCCGTTTTTTAGCTGCGTCAGGGTTTTTTGCAAGGCTTCGTCGCGGGTTTGCTCCGCCGCCAGGCGATAGTCCCGGATGGTTGATTGTGCGCCTTGGGCGCGTAGCCAGGCCAAAAAATATTCTACTTGCGTGTCAATGATTTCTTCGGCTTGTTCCGCGGCCTGGCGGCGCGAGTTCATGTTCTGGTCTATCGTATGTTGTAAATCATCAACCGTGTAAAGATAGACATCCCGAAGCTGCTCGACTTCGGCTTCAATATCGCGCGGTACGGCGAGATCGACCATAAACATCGGCTTGTGTTTGCGTTTTTTTAACGCGCTTTCCACGCGCCCTTTGCCTAATATCGGCAATTGGCTAGCGGTTGACGAGATGACGATGTCTGCCTCGGCAAGATGAGTCGGTAATTCTGATAAATCTATCGCATAACCGTTAAATTGTACGGCCAGTGAGTGCGCTTTATCGTAGGTGCGATTGGCAATGATAAGCCGGCCGATACCCTGTTGTGATAAGTGCCGTGCCGTCAATTCTATGGTTTCTCCGGCGCCTATCAGTAGGGCGGTTTGTTCGCTGAGCTTGTCGAATATTTGCTGGGCGAGTTGCACGGCTGCAAAGGCAACCGATACTGGGCTGGAGCCGATAGCGGTGTCCGTGCGTACTTTTTTGGCGGCGGAAAAAGTATGCTGGAAAAGTTTGCCCAGTTGTTTGCCCAATGTCCCGGCGTCGCAGGCTGCCTGGTAGGCGGTTTTCATTTGTCCCAGGATTTGCGGTTCGCCGAGTATCATCGAGTCCAGTCCGCAGGCGACACGAAACATATGGCGAATTAACTCGCTGTCCTTGTGGCTGTAAAGATAAGGGCTGAAATCGGCCGCATTGATTTGCTTGTTGCGGGCAACCCAGTCGATCAGGATTTGTTGGTCGGCTGATGCTGACGTGCAATAAAATTCTGTGCGGTTGCAGGTTGAAAGGATTGCGGCTTCGCTAATGTCCTGAATTCGTGACAGTTCCTGCAATGATGCGTATAACTTGTCGGCAGGATATGACAGGCGCTCGCGAATGGATACTGGTGCGGTGTTGTAATTAATCCCTACTGCAATAAGTGTCATGGTCTGCCGGTGGAATGGTGGTTGTGAACAGCTCAAATCTTGATCGTGATGGGCGTGGTGCGCAGCTTAAAGTTTCTGGACTGCCGTAGCTTTTGATAAGAATACCAGTATATTATGTCGCTGTATTTCAAGAAATAGAATAGCTTTATCCAAATGGCCCGAATCAGCTATCTGAATCCACTGTTTTTTCTGCTAATCTATAATCATCTTTGACCCATGAATAGGATTGTGAGTGTTAATTTTTAGATTGCTTTTAATAGTAACTTTTGTTTTGCTCGGTGCTTGTGCCGGTGCGCCGGAAAAGTCCCCAAGTATAGAAAAATCATCAGAAAAACCCACTACCCCTGCCAACATAGCCGAGCCTAAGGCAAAAACTCAAAAACTAGACCTTAAAACGTCGATTGATCCTGATGTGCTGTTCATGCTGCTAACCGCAGAGCTTGCCGGTCAAAGAGGGCAATATGATATTGCTTTGGAAGGCTATCTGGAAGCCGCCAAGCGCGTGAAGGACCCCCGGTTTGCCGAGCGGGCGGCGATGATTGCGATGTACGTGAAAGACGGCAGCAAAATGAATGAGGCCGTATCGTTATGGTTACGCCAGGATCCTGGTAATCAGACGGCCAGAAAACTTGCGGTATTATCTGCGCTAAGGGCTGGCGATAAGCGTGCGGCTGTCGGTCATGTAGAGATGTTGCTGAAGACGGATCTTGCCGGGTTTGAGAAATCATTGCTGGAATTGGCGGGCGTGCTGCAGAAAGAGGGTAAATCGGCCTTGATATACGAGGTGCTGGATACGGTATCGTTAAATCATCCTGACCAAGCTATGGTGTACTTTGTTCAGTCTTTGTTGGCCATGCAGATGGACAAAAAAGAGCTGGCCGAAACAAAAATCCAACAAGCATTGCGTATCCAGCCGGGCTGGGACAAGGCGCTGATGTTTCAAGCCCAGATAGCGGTATTTTCAGGCGATTTTAACAAAGCGGAGACGGTGTTAAGGAATGCGGCGCTCAAATACCCGAATGATGGCAAGCTTAAGAAATTGTTGGCCCAGGTCCTGATAAAAGCCAGGCGTTATGAGGAGTCCATCCAGGTCTACCAGGATATTATCAAGGATAACCCGGCGGATAAAGAAAGCCGGTTTGCGCTGGCGCTGGTGTATTTGCAGTTGAATAGGGAAGAGCAAGCCGGGGATATTCTTGAGGAATTGCTGGATGATGCCGAATGGCGCTCACAGGCTGGCTTTTACTTGGGGAAAATGGAAGAAAAGCACGGCGATGTGCAACAGGCATTGGCCCGGTATGACCGGATAAGCGATGGGCCGCTTGCATTTGATGCCGCTGTTTCAGCCATTTCCCTGCTTGCCAAGGATAAGCAGTTTGCCGAGGCGGCGTCGCGATTGAGGCAGTTGCCGGAGAAATACCCGAAGCAGAAATTGCGTATTTTGTTATTGCAGTCGGAGTTGTATAACCAGCAAAAGCAATATCAAAAGGCGTTTGATCTATTGACGGCTGCGCTACATGAATTGCCTGATGAAAAAGATTTGCTGTACACGCGTGCACTGATGGCTGAACGTATCGGTAAACCCGAGATAATGGAAGCTGATCTTAAAAAAATATTGGCGAAAAACCCTGATAATGCCGAAGCGCTAAATGCCCTGGGCTATACCCTGATAGATAAGACTAAGCGCTATGCCGAAGCGGAGCGCTATCTAAAACGCGCGCTTGAATTGGCACCGGACGAAGCGGTTATTATGGATAGCTACGGATGGCTGCAGTTTAAATTGGGAAATATGGCAAAGGCCTTGGATTATTTGCAGCGCGCCTACACAAAGCAGCAGGAAAATGAAATAGCCGCGCATCTTGCCGAGGTGTTATGGGTGTCGGGCCAAAAAGATGAAGCTAAAAAGCTGTATAAAAAAGCGATTAAAAATGCGCCGGAAGATGAGTATCTGCTGGATTTCAAACATAGAATACTGGATAAAGCGCAATAGTCGTGGCGAGGTTTAAAACAACATTGCTGGTGTGGGTGAGTTTTGTCTTGTTGCTGTCTGCGTGCGCTACTTTCCAGAAAGAACCTGACAAACCTTATTCAAGAGTGTCGTTGTTGCGGTTTTACAAGATCGCTCAATGGTCTTTTGACGGAAGGCTGGCGTTGACAGGCCAAAAGGACTCCTGGTCGGCAAATGTTGGCTGGCAGCATGATGCGGATAAAGAACGGATAAGGTTGGCCGGGCCGTTGGGGCAGGGTGCTACGGTTATCCAGTTAACCGGCGATAAGGTCACGATAGATCGCGGGAATGGCGATGTACAGTCATCAACTGATCCTGAAACGTTTATTAATCAACAGGTAGGCATGTTTGTCCCGGTGCAGTCATTACGCTATTGGGTAGTGGGTTTGCCCGAGCCTGAGCAGGCCTTCCAGGAAACCGATGCCGGATTTAAGCAATCAGGATGGCTGGTTGAGTACAAGCAAATGCAGTCTGTAGAGAATGAGCTGATGCCGCGCAAAATTCTTGTTACCAATGAGCAGGTCAAATTAAAATTAATTATTGATCAATGGGTTTTAGGGATCTAATGTTGAATAACGAACAGGCATGGGCACAAAATTGGCCGGCTCCGGCGAAATTAAACTTGATGCTGAGGATTGTCGGTCGCCGGGCTGATGGCTACCACTTGCTGCAAACAGTGTTCCAGTTCATTGAATTGTGCGATTGGATAAGATTTCATCCGGCTGAAGATGGCTGTGTAAGGTTATCAAAAACAATACCCGGCGTTGCCGAGTCCGATGATCTAACGGTCAGGGCTGCGCTGTTGCTGAAAGCTGAAACGGGGTGTGAGCAAGGGGTGTGTATTGATGTAGAAAAAAATCTGCCTATGGGTGGTGGTCTTGGTGGCGGCAGTTCAGATGCGGCCACGGTGTTGGTTGTGCTGAATAGATTATGGGGCCTGAATTTGCCGGTAGAAAAGCTGATGCAACTGGGCCTGTCTTTGGGGGCTGATGTGCCGATATTCATAGTTGGGCATTCGGCATGGGCAGAAGGCGTGGGTGAAAAAATACAGGAAATAAATATTCCGGAACAATGGGTTGTTGTTATCAAGCCTGATTGTCATGTGAATACAAAAGAAATATTTTCATCTAAAGAATTGACACGGGATAGCAAATCAATCAAAATAGCCGACTTTATAGCGGGCCAGCATCAAAACGATTGTCTTGATGTGGTTTGCCAATATTATCCATCTGTTAAAAATGCCTTGCTTGATTTGTCTGAGTTTTCGGAGGCAAGATTAACTGGAACCGGGGCTTGTGTTTTTGCACAGTTTGATTCTGAAGTGAATGCGCTTAGCGCGTACCGGTCGCTTAAGCAAAAGTGGCGGGTATATATTTCTAAAAGTGTCAATGAATCGCCTTTGTTTTCGATGTTGAAAGCGGGTGGTTATTTATCCTAATTATTGGGTCGTCGCCAAGCGGTAAGGCACGGGGTTTTGATCCCCGCATACCAAGGTTCGAATCCTTGCGACCCAGCCATTTATCATCTGAGTTAAATTCTATTGGGGAGTGCGTGAATGAATGACACCTCTATGATGGTGTTTTCTGGGAATGCTAACCTGGCTTTGTCTGAAGGTATAGTTAAAAAGCTCAATATGCGGCTGGGAATGGCTGCTGTCGGTAGGTTTAGTGATGGTGAGATTGCTGTAGAGATTGAAGAAAATGTCCGCGGCAAGGATGTTTTTATTATTCAGCCGACGTGTTCGCCGACTAATGAGAATTTAATGGAATTGCTGGTGATGATCGATGCCCTCAAGAGGGCTTCGGCGTCACGAATCACTGCGGTAATGCCCTATTACGGGTATGCGCGGCAAGATAGGCGGTCTCGGTCGGCGAGGGTGCCTATCAGCGCAAAGCTGGTCGCTAAAATGATTGAGCAGGCGGGGGCCAGTCGGCTGTTAACTGTTGATTTGCATGCCGACCAGATTCAGGGTTTTTTCGACATACCGGTTGATAATGTCTATGCGTCGCCAATATTGCTGGGTGATTTGTGGCGGCAGCAGTATAAGGATTTGATTGTTGTGTCGCCGGATGTTGGTGGTGTGGTCAGGGCGCGCGCACTTGCCAAGCGCTTGAATGATGCCGATCTGGCTATTATAGATAAGCGCAGGTTGAAGGCCAATGTTGCAGAGGTTATGCATATTATTGGTGATGTCGACGGGCGTACATGCATCTTGATCGATGATTTGGTTGATACGGCAGGGACTTTGTGTCATGCGGCGGCTGCCTTGAAAAAGCATGGGGCGATTAAGGTGGTTGCGTATTGTACGCATGCTGTTTTGTCAGGTCCTGCGATGAATAACTTAAATGGTTCCGTCCTTGATGAGTTGGTTGTTACGGATACGATACCGTTAAGCCAGGAGGCTGTCGATTCGGGAAAAATAAGGCAGTTGACTGTTGCGGAAATGCTTGCCGAAACCATTAGGCGTATCTCTGCGGGCGAATCGGTTAGTTCGCTCTATGTCGATTAAAAGTTGTTGATTAAGAATTTATTTGTGTGCTTTGATGCACGGGGTTGAGAGAAAATGTCAAGCGTATTTGAGTTTGTTGCTGAAAGTCGTGGGCGGTCAGGAAAAGGCGCGGCCAGAAGTGTGCGTCGTCAGGGTAATGTGCCTGCGGTGATATACGGCGGTCATAAGGAGCCTCAAATGCTGACGCTCAATCATAATGAGGTCATTAAGCATCTTGAGCATGAAGCTGTTTATTCGCATGTGCTGGATATTACTGTTGATGGAAAAACAGAAAAGGCTATTCTTAAAGGTGTTCAGCGCAATCCTGTAAAATTCCAGGTGTTGCATATGGATTTTCTTCGGGTTGAGATGGGTGAGTTGTTAAAAGTGCATGTCCCGTTGCATTTTACTAATGAGAGCTCTTCTGTTGGTGGCAAAAAGGGCGGGATTGCAACGCACTCTATGGTTGATGTAGAGGTTTCTTGTTTGCCTTCGTTGCTGCCTGAATATATTGAAGTTAATTTGGCGAACCTAGATATTGGCGGGTCATTGCATTTGTCGGATATTGTTTTGCCGGCGGGCATAGAGATTGTGGCGCTGGCTCAGGGAGTGGAGCATGATCTGCCGATCGTGTCGATGATGGCTTCAAAAGCCAGTAAGGATGACGGCGGCGCTTAAAGGTAAAAATGATTAAACTTATAGTTGGCTTGGGCAATCCGGGTCGGCAGTATGAAAAAACCCGGCATAATGCCGGGTTTTTGTTTTTGGATAAATTGCTGGCTGAGTCAAGTGGTGTCTGGGCGCTTGAATCCAGGTTTCAGGGCTTGTTTGCTGAATGTGGTGGTGTTGGTGGCGGGAGGGTGATGCTGCTGAAGCCTGACACGTTTATGAATCGGAGTGGTCAATCGGTGGGCAAGGTTGCTCGATATTACAAGTTATTGCCCGAAGAGATTCTTGTGGTGCATGATGA
>SCST01000484.1 GCA_004299465.1 Methylovulum sp.
TCCAGGTCGGCCCGATAACCCGGCAGATACAGGCTTGGCTAGAGCATTTCAAGCATGAGAGTATCCGTATTGACTAATAAAATTATCACTATTATTGCAGCAATCCTGTTTTTTTCAGGTGCATGGTTGTGGATGGATTATCAATGCGCGGCGAATACGCCTGTTGTTATCGATGATCCGGTTACGGTTGAAATCGAAAAAGGCGATTCTTTTAGCCGGATTACCGATAAATTAATCGCAAAAGACCTCGCAATCAGGCCGTTTTGGTTTAAAGTGCTCGCTCTCCATGACCATGCATTTAAAAAAATCAAAACCGGTGAATACGAGTTGAGTACCGGTTTGACTATGCCGGGGATATTGGCATTATTCGTACTGGGAAAAACCAAGCAATACAGCATTACTTTCCCGGAAGGCTGGAGCTTCCAACAAATACTCCGGAAACTGGGTACGAATCCTAACCTCCGGCATACCTTGAAAGATGTTGACGGTTACGCATTAATGGCTGCCCTGGACGCAAATGCCGGACATCCGGAAGGCGAGTTTTTCCCTGATACCTATTTTTTTGAGAAGCACACGACCGATATCGCATTATTAAAAAGAGCGCATGCGAAAATGCAGGCCGTTATCCAGCAGGAATGGCTTAAAAAAGATGACAACCTGCCGTTTAAAACACCTTATGAAGCGCTGATACTGGCGTCTATTGTCGAAAAGGAAACGGCAGCGAAAGCCGAGAGAGCGATGATAGCCGGCGTTTTTATTCGCAGGCTCAAACAGGACATGCCGCTGCAAACTGACCCTACCGTCATTTACGGTTTGGGGGAGGGCTATCTCGGCGACATTACGTCCAAAGACTTAATGACGGCTACGCCTTACAACACTTACCTGTTCAAAGGCCTGCCGCCGACGCCGATAGCGATGCCCGGCCATGATGCGATAGCGGCTGTGCTGCATCCCGACCAGGGTGATAATCTTTATTTCGTTTCGCGCGGCGACGGCACGCATGTGTTTTCAGCCACATTGGAAGACCATAATGCGGCGGTCGATAATTACCAAAGGAAGAAAAAATGATACGCGGGAAATTCATTACCCTGGAGGGCGGCGAAGGCGTAGGCAAGACGACTAACCTGGAATTTATAAAAGATCATCTGCAGCAGCACAATATACCTGTTGTCGTTACGCGCGAGCCCGGCGGTACTTACCTGGCTGAAAAAATACGTTGTTTATTACTGGATGCGGACAGCGAGGCGCTTTCCGAACAGGCCGAATTATTATTAATGTTCGCGGCACGGTCGCAGCATATCAAGCATGTCATAGAGCCCGCCCTGGCGCGGGGGAACTGGGTGTTGTGCGACCGCTTTACCGATGCCACGTATGCCTATCAGGGCGGCGGGCGAAATATGAAGGTCAGCACGATAGAATGGCTGGAAAATCTTGTGCAGGGCGCCCTGCGACCCGATTTAACGCTGTTACTGGATGCGCCTGTTGAAATAGGCATAGAGCGGGCAAGAAAACGCGGCGCTTTCGACCGCTTTGAGTCGGAAAAAACCAGTTTTTTCGAACGCGTCAGGCGTGCTTATTTATTGCAACTGGAACTCCATCCGGAACGTATTAAACTGGTCAAGGCCAACCAGCCGTTAATCGATGTGCAACGCGCGATTGTCGATGCGATGCGGGTGTTGTTAAGATGACTAGGTTGCCGCCATTATTGCCTTGGCAACAACAAGACTGGGCGCATCTCAGCGCGTATATCGAGCAGCAGCGCGTTCCGCAGGCCTTGTTGGTTAGCGGAAAAGCCGGTTTGGGCAAGCAGCATTTGGCGAGGCAGTTCGCCTATGCGCTGCTATGTGAAAAACCGCAAGCAGGGGGATTGGCCTGCGGGCAATGCCATAGCTGTTTGCTGCTGAGCGCAGAAACGCATCCTGATTTTATCGCAGTAAAACCTGATGAGCCTGGGAAGGCTATTACGGTCGACCCGATTCGCCAGTTGTGCGCCAGGCTGACGTTAAAACCCCAGTTTGATAGCTATCGGGTCGTTATTATCAACCCTGCCGATGCGATGAATACCAACGCCGCCAATGCGTTCCTGAAATGTCTCGAAGAGCCTGCCGAACGCACCGTTATTATCCTGGTCAGTGATAAAGCCCAGGCCTTAGCGGCGACCATTGTCAGCAGGTGCCAAAAAGTAGCGCTTACAGTGCCCGACAGGGCAATAGTCAGCGCCTGGCTGCAGCAGCAAAAACCCGGCTGTCCAGTGGAGAATATCGCAATAGTGCTGGATTTGGCGCAACAGGCGCCGTTACTGGCGCTGGAATATGCCAATGATGAAACACTAGCATTGCGCAACAGTTGTTTCAGCAGTTGGACGGCGATAGCGGAGCGGCGCAGCCATCCCGTTATTATTGCCGAAAGCTGGCAAAAATTGCCCGAGTCGTCGCTGGTTTTCTGGATGACGTCATGGGTTATCGATATGGTCAAGTGTCGTTACCAAGCCGCCCCGCAACTGCTGTACAATCCGGATTTAAACAAACCCTTGCAAGCCTTGGCGCAGCGGCTAGAATTAAACGGGCTTTATCGATTGTATGACTTATTGCTGCTTAGCCGCCAGCGTCTTAAGACAACGATAAACAGGCAGTGCTTGTTCGAAGAAATTTTAATTCAGTGGTCTCAACTTAACCAGAGCAAATAATCATGGCAGAACCCGCACCAAGACCCGGTATATTGACGCTTTCGATTAAAGACAAAAACTCCTTGTACGCAGCCTATATGTCTTTTGTCACCAACGGCGGCCTGTTTATCCCGACCAACCGGCAATATGAAATGGGACAGGAAGTGTTCATGCTGCTTAACTTGATGGAAGAAACCGAGCGACTGCCGATAGCCGGGAAAATTGTCTGGAAGACACCGCCAGGCTCGGAGAGTTACAGAGCCACGGGCATTGGCGTGCAGTTCACCGACCAGGATGGCGGCGTGGCGCGCAATAAAATTGAAAACTACCTGGCGGGCGCTTTGGCATCCGAGCGCGCAACCCATACGATGTAAGCCTCCCATGTTGATCGACTCGCATTGCCATCTGGATCGCATCGATCTGGAGCCGTATCAAAATGACTTCGGCTGTTTTATGCAGGCTGTAAAAAATAGCCAAATTGAGCATTTGCTGTGTATTGCCATTGACCTGGAAGCTTATCCGGCAATGCTGGACTTGGTTGCCAATTATGCGCAAATATCCGTCAGCGTCGGCGTGCATCCAAACGTTCAGGAGGGCAAGGAGCCGAGCGTCGAGGAGCTTATCGTGTTGGGACAAGCCGGTAAAGTCATTGCGATAGGTGAAACCGGGCTGGATTATTTTCGTAGCACGGGGGATTTGCAGTGGCAGCACCAGCGCTTCAGGAACCATATCCATGCCGCAAAAGCCTTAAACAAACCGTTGATCATCCATACGCGCGAGGCCAAACAGGACACCTTGCGCATCCTGGCCGAAGAAGGCGCCGATGCCGTCGGCGGCATCATTCACTGTTTTACCGAAGATTGGGAGTTCGCCCAAAAAGCACTGGATATGAACTTTTACATTTCATTTTCGGGCATCGTGACATTTAACAACGCCAAAGACATCAAGGACGTCGCAAAAAAAGTGCCTTTCGATCGTTTCCTGGTTGAAACGGATTCGCCTTACCTGGCGCCGGTACCGTTTCGCGGACGACCCAATTACCCGATCTATGTGCGTTATGTTGCCGAACATATCGCCGAGCTGCGCGGCAGCCCGGTCAGCACAATCGCCGAAAAATCGACTGAAAATTTTTATAGATTGTTTAACATCCAACCAACGGAGATTGATTTATGAGTATTTCATTAAGCAAAGGCGGCAATATCAGTCTGTCCAAGACCGATCCCAGCCTCAAAAATGTGTTGGTAGGTTTAGGCTGGGATGCGCGGCCTACCGATGGTGCGGATTTCGACCTGGACGCCAGCGCGTTTATGGTCAAGGAAGACGGCAAAGTAAGGTCCGACAGCGATTTCATTTTTTACAACCAGACCCGGTCGATATGCGGTTCAGTCGAACATACCGGCGATAACCGGACCGGCGCCGGTGACGGCGACGATGAATCGGTTATCGTTTTGCTGGATAAAGTGCCGGCGGATATTCAACGCATCGCTTTTACTGTTACCATACACGAGGCTGAACTGCGCAAGCAGAATTTCGGCCAGGTGTCGCATGCGTTTGTCCGCATTGTTAATAAGGATTCGGGCCAGGAAGTGACCCGTTACGATTTGAGCGAGGATGCTTCGATTGAAACGGCAATGATATTTGGAGAAATATACCGGCACGGCGCTGAATGGAAGTTCAGGGCGGTCGGCCAAGGCTATGCCGGCGGCTTGGCGGCGCTGGCACGGCAATACGGCATCAACCTTTAAGCGGTATCTCGGTGCGACGGGGGACTGTTCCTTGTCGCAGGCAGCAACTACATTAAAAAAATCAGGAGACTATTATGGCAATATCATTGACTAAAGGCGGTAACGTAAACTTAAGCAAAGAAGCACCGGGCCTGAACAAAATCGTGGTCGGCCTGGGCTGGGATGCCCGCGCAACCGATGGTGCGGCATTCGACCTGGATGCGAGTGTATTTCTGGTCAAAATGGACGGCAAGGTCCGTTCAGATAACGATTTTTGCTTTTACAACAATAAAGTCGTTGCCGATGGCGCCGTACAGCATATGGGC
>SCST01000485.1 GCA_004299465.1 Methylovulum sp.
GCTGAAAACCGCCTGCGCCGTATAAGCCAGGTCAGCCACATTTAGATAGGATTCGCCGCCCATGTGCCGGTATTTTTCGAGTTCCAGGTAGCTGTTTAAACAAACCGGCATATCGGCCTGGACGATATCCAAACCTTCAACACGGATTAACGCTGTCATCAACTCATATAAGGCGGGATTAAGCTTGCCATAAGCGGCAAGTCCCATGACTTTCCATTCCTCGCCATGAAACAGGCCGAATCCGCATAATTTGCAGATCTGCATATAAAAAAAACCGAGGCTGCCGGAGTTGGCGCCATACTTCTGCACCCGACTGGCCAACGCCGGGAGCTTATTATCTTTATAGCTATAGCACTGATAGGCGGAACCCTCGCCGTAACCGTCCAATATCGCACAAGACGCTTCCGTATAAGGGCTGGTGTAACAGGCGGTTGCGGCATGGGTTAAGTGATGCTCATATTTGCGTATACCTGCCAGGTTTATGCGGCTTCTTTCCGGCAACTGGCTCAAACCGAACTGCAGATTCAGCCCGGACAATTGGCTGCCTGCCAGGGCTGATTTAATAAAAAACGCAGAGGAAAAATACTGGTCGCGTATTAAATCGGGAACCTCGTCATCCGGGGTCGATTCGATATAATCCTTGAATGCCGTAAAGCCTTGTTCGTCCATGATACCTTTTATATAGTCCTCATAGTCCTCGCTCCAGGTATAGGCCGCTATGATTTCCGCGCCGGGTTCGGTATATTCCAGCAGCAGGTTCTCTATGCGCACATAAGGTTCCGGGCTGGTATTGACGGCTCTTTTATATTGCAGATAGCGCTCATTGGCTTCTGCAAATATAACCTTCCCTTCTGAATCGACCAGCGCCAGCGAAGAATCATGGAAGGTGTTGGCTACCCCTAAATAATATTTCATAGATGACCTATGTCCGAAAAATGATCAATGGCAAGTCTACTGTATTAAAATCCATGCCGAGTATATCAAATGCACCACGCGGCTATGGAGGGAATCGAAAATCCATAAACCTTCCCTTCTTCGCTCGAATTGTCGCCACCGGGCTTATACTGTGAGGCTCTGGCCGATACCGTTAAAAAATGGATTGCACTTATCAGCAGATTCTAAGTATGATTGCTGTATATAAAATCCATAAAAAGCATAACTTGGAAAAAAAATGGAAATACCACTAGAATTACTGCAGAAAAAAATCCTGATAGTAGATGATGCGTCGTCAATCCGCTCGTTAACCAAAGCCATTCTGCGGGAAGCCGGTTTTACTCATGTTTTTGATGCGCCGGATGGACCTGAAGCCTTGGTATTGATGAGAAAAGTAAAAATCAATGTCGTCATTTGCGACTGGAATATGCCGGGTATGACAGGCCTTGAGTTATTCAAGGAAGTAAAAAAAGACCCTAAACTGGTTGCACCGCCGTGGATCATGTTAACCTCCTCATCCGAAGGGGACAAAGTAAAAGAAGCGATCCAGGCAGGCATAACCTCTTATATTATCAAGCCTTATAAACCCGATAATTTATTGAAACAGGTTGTCAGCAAACTCAGTTAAAACCGTAAAATCAACAAGACACTTCAACAAACCCTGCTAATACAGCCGGAATATCCTTTTTAAAACCCGCTACACAGAAAATCGCTTCCCTCATTATTATTTAAAGAGCGCAACGAACAGGCGGAAGGCATCGACGCGCTCTTTAACTGCAAAACGCTTACAACATACACAGGGTAAGCACTTGACCAGAACAAGCACTTGCTCAAAACAAGCACTTGATCAAAACAACTCTATACTGTCCTCCTGTTCCTGCCCCTGCCGCTGGGCTTCTTTTTCCGCAAGCGCTTCATTTATCGTTTTACCTTGCAGGATGGCATCGAACATCAT
>SCST01000836.1 GCA_004299465.1 Methylovulum sp.
CGGCATCGCCTTGAGTTTGCCGCCATAAAAAATATTCAGGAAAAATGTCTCGAGTATATCGTCCCGGTGATGGCCCAATGCGATCTTGGTTGCACCGATTTCTTCGGCATAACCGTACAAAGTACCCCGCCGCAAGCGCGAACATAAACCGCAAGTCGTTTCGCCTTCGGGAATCACGCGTTTGACTACGCTATAGGTGTCTTTTTCTATAATATGAAACGCTACGCCGATAGACTCAAGATACGCCGGCAACACATGCTCAGGGAATCCCGGCTGTTTCTGGTCCAGGTTGACGGCAATCAATTCGAAATTGACAGGCGCAGTTTTTTGCAAATTCAATAGAATGTCGAGCAAGGTGTAAGAGTCCTTGCCGCCCGATAAACACACCATGACCTTATCGCCGTTTTCGATCATGTTATAGTCGGCAATCGCGTCACCGACATAATGGCGCAGGCGTTTTTGCAATTTGTTGAATTGGGTTCTGGATTTTTGGATGGAACCTGACATGGTCAGCAATGTATTTGAAAGGGGAAGGAAAAGAAATGCAGGAAAAGGCTGGACGAGGGGGAAATAAACGCTGTTTTCCTGTTTATTTCCCCCCAACCCTCTTCATTTGAAAAGGGTTTAACCTGTAACGGCAGCGTATTTAGCCGTTATAACGCTGAAAAACCAAGGTCGCGTTAGTGCCGCCAAAGCCGAAACTGTTCGACATAATGGTATTTAACGTCATATTGTCCTGGCGTTCACGAACAATCGGGATGCCTTCCGCCCCTGGATCGAGGCGCATGATATTGGCTGACGCACTCAAGAAATTCTCCGCCATCATCAGCAACGAATAGATTGCCTCATTAACCCCCGCCGCGCCCAAGGCATGGCCGGTCAGCGATTTTGTCGAGCTGACCCAAGGCATGCTGTCGAGACCAAATACGTTTCGCAATGCGCCTAACTCCCGGGTATCGCCTACCGGAGTCCCGGTGCCGTGAGCATTGATGTAATCAATCTTGTCGTGCACTGTCGCCATCGCCTGTTGCATACAACGGACCGCACCTTCTCCCGATGGCTG
>SCST01000912.1 GCA_004299465.1 Methylovulum sp.
CTGCACCGCAAACTTTATCCAAATCGAACCCCGGTGGTTGGCTGGGCGTGGAGGCTAGTATACCTGCGGTCTCCTGTACATAGTCCTGCCAATCACGGATGCCAGTGATAACGCCTAAATATTCGCCCTTACGCAAGAACACCAGCGATGGCCAGCCGGTAAAACGGAAGCGTGCCTGTAATTCGCGCTCTATGGGTCTTGAAATGACCGCCGCGTGCAACCGGCCGCTGAAGGGTTTTAATAATTCCGGCAAGATCACCGCGACATCGTGGCTTTCGGGAAACTGCGCGGGATCATTACAGAAAAACAACACCACGGTTTCGTTTCCGTAAACGAAGTGATCGTAATTATCCGCATCCAGCACCGGCAAGCCGTGACGGGTGTGCAGCTGGTCTATTAAAGTCATGATTGTAAAAACTCCGGCAAAATCGGTTCCCTATCCACTAAATCGGCAAACAGATGGTCGATACGGGTTTCGCCCAGCATCGTAAGGCGCATCGCTTCCAACGCATCGGCGATTTGCCGGGCTTTTTCCGCGCTGATGACTTCGCGCGCGGTGTCTAGGAACACCAGCAGCCACGTGCCGACCGGCTGCTCGCCGACCAGCATCATATCGACCCGGTTTTCCTGGCCGCGATAAAGGCAAACCGCCGATTCGCCGTACTGCTCGATGATTTGCATCGGGAGGCCGATACACATCAGTATTTACCCCGGTAATCGACATCGACCTGCAAGGAAGACTGCCCGGTCGCTTGCGGCGGGCGCACGGCAAATACGCCGGATTGCAGGATCCGTTCGTCGCCGATGCGGCAGGCTTCGCCGGCTGCGGGCCGTTCCTGTTCGTAGCGCTGCATGTCCAGCACCGGATCGGCCAAATCGCCGGCCGTATCGGTTTTTTCCGCACCGATGCCAAAAGCTTGCAGATAGCATAAAGCCATGTCTATCGCCGGCTGGATTTGCGCCTTGACCGACGGGCGCAAGCTGCCGCCGTAATCGTCGAGTTCTTCGGGCTGTACGCCGACCAGCAGCAAATGCTCAGGATACTGACCCAGCATTTGCGCCATCGCCAGCACTTCCTGGAAACCGGTCTGGTGCAGGCTCATTTTCTTGGCGCCGAGAAAATTCGGCACATCATCGTTTTCGATCCGTTTCAGCGTGGCTGGGGCTAGGCCGTAATCGACCGCGTCGAAGACGACTAATACATCCGCCGCCTGCACATGCTCGACCAGGTAAACACCTTGTGTGCCGCCGTCGATGACCTTGACGTTGTCGGGAAAACGATAATATTTTTG
>SCST01000486.1 GCA_004299465.1 Methylovulum sp.
GGTATAGGCGGAGACCCGATACACGGTATGAATTTTGTCGATGTACTCAGCCGTTTCCAGCAAGATGAACAAACCAAAGGTATCGTCATGGTCGGCGAGATCGGCGGCGGTGAAGAGGAAGATGCCGCCGATTACATCAAAGCCCATGTCACGAAGCCTGTTGTTGCTTATATTGCAGGACAAACCGCGCCCGCCGGTAAACGCATGGGCCATGCCGGTGCGATTGTTACCGGCGGCAAGGGTACGGCGGAAGGCAAAGTGGCGGTGCTTAAGGCGGCCGGGATTGAAGTGGTAGTGTCGCCTACCGATATTGGCGTCGCGATGAAGGGGTGTTTTAACGCGTAGGATATTTTAGCGCATCTCAATCCGGCTGCAGGGTTGTTGTGCGTACCATTTGGCTTTAATGTTTTTTAACAAGGTGTGGCAATGAAAATTGGTGTTCCAAAAGAAATCAAGGACAAGGAGGGCAGGGTAGCGATAACACCTGCCGGTGCACTGCATTTGATCCGGCATGGGCATTGCCTTATCGTTGAAACGGGGGCTGGAGCGGCATCGGGTTTTACCGATGAGCAATACGAACAGGCGGGCGCCAGCATGGTTTCGGCCGCTGAAGCATGGGCTGCTGAGCTGGTGGTTAAGGTTAAAGAACCCATGCCGTCTGAATATCACTATCTGGACCGGCAAATGCTGTTCACGTTTTTCCATTTAGCCGGCGTTGATCCTGGGCTTACGCGGGCATTGCTGGAAAAAGGCACGACGGCGATTGCCTATGAGACATTGGAAGATGCACAAGGGCGGTTACCGATTCTAGCGCCGATGAGTGCTGTTGCCGGCAATATGGCGACGCTGATGGGCGGCTATTACCTGGCCCGGTTCAATCAGGGCAAGGGGATGCAGTTAGGCAAGGTGCTGGGTAAACGCCACGGCAAAGTTGTCGTTATCGGTGACGGCGTGGTCGGCCAGCATGCCGCGCAAGTCGCTTGCGGGATGGGGGCTAATGTGTTCGTCGCCGGTATTGATCCGGCGTTTATGCAGGAAGTAAAAACAAAGGTATTGCCGGAAGCCTCGTTCTTTTTATCTACGCCTGAGGCTATCGGCGCACACTTGGTCGACGCCGACTTGGTGGTGGGGGCCATACTCTGCCGCGGCGCGCATGCGCCCAAGGTCATCAGCGAAGCGATGATAGCCTCGATGGAGAAGGGCTCCGTCGTCGTTGATGTCAGTATCGACCAGGGCGGCTGCATAGCCACCTCAAGACCGACGACACATTCAGACCCGGTATTTATAACGCATGGTGTTGTGCATTATTGCGTAACCAATATGCCGGGAGCTTATCCGCGGACATCAACGATTGCGTTAATGGATGCGACCTTGCCGTATATCCTGAAAATTGCCGATACCGGCAAGGCGTCTTTAATGCATGATAAAGAATTAGCTACGGCGGTTAATACGCTCGACGGGGCTATTACCTGCAAGGCGGTAGCCGATGGGCTTGGTATGCTGGATAAATATGCCGGGTGCGCTGTGCGTCCCGATTAAACTGGGCGCGTAGCCTGAATCGAGAGGATCGTGCGCTTGCGACCCTCTCGCGCTGTGAGCTTAATACTCGGACGCCGCCATTTTCTTTTCGGTTTCATAAACCAGAAAAGGCTCGGAATGCCCCAGAATGACGCTTTCATCGACGACAACCTTAGAAATATTGTCGGTTGACGGCAATTCATACATCGTGTTCAGTAATACATTTTCAACGATGGTCCTAAGGCCTCTGGCTCCCGTTTTTCTTTCCATTGATTTGCGGGCAATGGCGCCCAGGGAGTCTTCCCTGAACTCGAGTTCAGCACCTTCCATTTCGAACAAATGCTTGTATTGCTTGATCAATGCGTTTTTAGGCTCGGTCAATATTTGTATCAACGCCTGTTCATCCAGCTCTTCCAGGGTTGCGACAATGGGAAGGCGGCCGACAAATTCAGGAATCAGGCCATATTTGATCAGGTCTTCGGACTCTACTTCGGCAAACAGCTGGCCTACATTTTTATCTTCATCCTTGGATTTTACGTCGGCAGAAAAGCCGATGCCGCCTTTTTCAGAACGTGCTTTAATCACCTTATCCAATCCTGCAAAAGCGCCGCCGACGATGAACAGGATATTAGCGGTATTGACCTGCAAAAACTCCTGGTTAGGGTGTTTACGGCCACCTTGCGGCGGGACTGAAGCAATCGTACCTTCAATCAGTTTCAGCAAAGCCTGCTGGACGCCTTCGCCGGACACATCACGCGTAATGGACGGGTTATCGGCTTTCCTGGAAATCTTATCGATTTCGTCGATGTAGACAATGCCGGTTTCAGCTTTTTCTACATCATAATCGCATTTTTGCAGGATTTTCTGGATGATGTTTTCCACGTCTTCGCCGACATAACCGGCTTCTGTCAGCGTAGTGGCATCGGCAATAGTAAACGGCACATCCAGTAATCGCGCCAGGGTTTCGGCCAGTAAGGTTTTTCCTGAACCGGTAGGGCCGATCAGCAGGATATTGCTCTTGGCTAGTTCGACAGAATCCTTTTTCGATTTGTTGCGCAGGCGTTTATAGTGATTGTATACCGCTACGGCCAGGATTTTTTTCGCGCGTTCCTGGCCTATGACGTAGGCATCAAGTTCTTCTTTGATTTCTTTTGGCTTGGGTAATTTATTGTCGCCAAAGGAAGCCGCGTCATCCTGTAATTCATCTTTGATAATGTCATTACAAAGCTCTACGCATTCATCACAGACATAAACCGAAGGGCCTGCAATCAGTTTTCGGACTTCATTCTGGCTCTTACCGCAAAAAGAGCAATAAAGCAGTTTATCGTCGTCTTTGCCGTATTTATCATTACTCATAGTAAACTCCTGCAAGCAACCCCGGTGCTGTCTATCGAAATGCCCATATCATCATGCATCAGCGACAGCTGTGCGACTCGACAAAACTTTGTCAATGAGGCCATAACTTACCGCATCATTAGCGCTTAAAAAATTATCTCTATCGGTATCCAACTGGATTTTTTCTATAGGCTGGCCGGTATGATGCGCTAATACTTTATTCAGTTTATCCCGGATCAACAAAATTTCCCTGGCGTGAATGTCAATGTCGGAAGCCTGTCCCTGATAACCGCCTAAGGGCTGGTGAATCATCATTCTTGAATGAGGCAGGCAATACCGTTTGCCCTTGGCTCCGCCCGTTAACAGCAATGCGCCCATGCTTGCGGCCTGGCCGATACACATCGTGCTGACATCCGGTTTAATAAACTGCATGGTGTCATAAATGGACATGCCAGCAGTTACCGAGCCGCCCGGTGAATTGATATACAAGTGAATGTCTTTGTCGGGATTTTCCGATTCCAGGAAAAGCAGCTGGGCGACTACCAGGTTTGCCATGTAATCTTCAACCTGGCCTACCAAGAAGATCACCCGTTCTTTTAATAACCGGGAATAAATATCGAAAGAACGCTCGCCGCGGGCGGTTTGTTCAACAACGATGGGAACTAGGCCGCCTGCTGCTTGCGGAGCGATTATTGGGTTCATTTGCTGTCTATACATGTAAAGATCCTTACTGCTGTTGTTTATCCATTACATCACTAAAACTTAGGGTTTCGTCGGAAACTTGCGCCTGCGCCATCAGCCAGTCAACGGTCTGGTCTTCCAGTACCATTTGCTGAACATCATGCAGGCGGCTTTTATCCGAGTAATACCAGTTTACAACATCTTCCGGGCGTTCATAGCTTTTTGCCATGTCTTCTATGGTCGTGCGTACGATATTGTTATCCAGTTTTATCGTATTTTTCTGGATAATTTCGCCCAGAATAAGTCCCAGGGCAACGCGTCGCTTGGCTTGTGCTTCAAAAATATCGCGCGTTACATGCAGGTCTTCGAGCTTTATTTTTTGTCGCTTGGCTGTTTCCACATAAGGCTTCATCAGGTTTTCAATTTCTTCATCAATTAATGAATTAGGTACGGCAATCTGGATTTTTTCATACAGGGCATCCATTACGGCGTTTTTTAATTTGCCGCGCAATGCCTGTGCGAGCTCTCTTTCCATATTGTTTTTTACATCGTTGCGGAAAGATTCGACGGTGCCTTCTTCTATGCCATAGCCTTTGATGAATTCAGCATCAATTTCCGGCATAACAGGCTCTTCAATATTGACGACGGTGATGTCAAACTCGGCGACTTTACCGGCAAGTTTTTCGTTGCCGTATTGTTCAGGGAAAGTTAATTCAAAGACTTTATTGGCACCGCTCTCAAGGCCGACGAGATTATCCTCGAAACCTGGAATCATCTGTTTTGAACCGATCTCAACGCTATAGTTTTCCACCAGCCCGTTGGTAAAGGTTTCACCTTCCAATGTTCCGGAAAAATTAATCGTGATACGGTCGTTTTCCTGTGCAGCGCGATCAACGGCAGCCCATTGTCTTTTCTGCAGTCTCAGTTTTTCGATCATATTATCGACATCAGTTTCTTCAACCGAGGCCATCGGACGAACAACTTCGAGTTGGCCGATATTTTCAAGCGATATTTCAGGATAAACTTCAAATACAGCCGTATATTTGAAGCCTTCAGATTCCTCCAGCGCATCAATATAGGGATGGCCTGCAGGTTTTAGGTCCTGGTTTTGCAGGGCTTCGTAATATGTGGATTGAATCAGGTCGCCGGCAATTTCGCTACGTACTTTAGCGCCGAACATTTTGTTGACAACGTGTTGAGGCACTTTGCCTGGACGAAAGCCATCGACTTTAACTTCGCGCGCTAAAGACTTCAGGCGCGCCGCCATTTTTTCCTGGACAATGGCTTCAGGCACGCTAACAGTCATTTTTCGGCTTAATTCGGATGTCTTTTCGACAGAAACTTGCATGTATTTACCTCACACATTTTAAATAAGAATTTTTTTACAGAGGCCGGTGAACGGCTCGAAAGAACTGAAAAAGACAGCGTTAACGGCTATCTTTTTATAGGATTAGGTGGTGCGAATGGGGAGACTCGAACTCCCACAGGGCAACCTACTGGAACCTAAATCCAGCGCGTCTACCAATTTCGCCACATTCGCACTTTAAATGAACTTGCTATTATATCTGCTTTTTTATGCTTACACCAAGATAAAGTTTTCAAAAGCTTTCTATTATACGCTATCCCGGATAAGTCGATTGCTGTTTAAGTTAGTGGCGGCAGAGCGCAGACTATTGTTATCATCTACAGCTCCATTCAAGCCTAACTATTCACATCGATGATACGACTTAATGTTTTTTTAGGGATTAGTTATTTTTTGGGTGGTTATTTAGGCACCCTGATAGCTATTCCTCCCAGCCATGCCAGCCCGATATGGCCGGCAGCGGGTATTGCGCTTGCCGGTCTTATCGTTTATGGATGGCGTGTACTTCCAGGTATCTGGCTAGGCGCTTTTTTAATCCAGACGTATTCGTTTATGGATGTTTCCAGCGTAAAAACAATTTCCGATTCGCTGCTTATTGGCGCTATTGTCAGCACTGCATCTGCGGTGCAGGCGGGATGCGGGGCATGGCTGGTCAAACATTATGCCGGCGCCGACCATGCGCTGATTATCGATGGCAGTATTTGGCGTTTCTTAGGTTTGGGCGGGCTTGCCAGTTGCATGATTTCCGCAACGATAGGCATCATAACGCTGTACCTGATGGGAATGGCGAATGAAGATGATGTGAGTTTTGGATGGCTGACCTGGTGGAGCGGCGATACTATCGGTGTATTGATTTTCACGCCTTTATTGCTGTGCTTTATTGGCGAACCCAGGCCGCAGTGGCGAGCCCGGATTAATTCGATTGCGTTGCCGCTGGTGATGCTTTTGCTGATCGTCGCGGCGTTGTTCTACCTGGCCAAGAATCAGGAACAAAAGCGTATAAGCGCACTTTTTGAGGAACGTATCCATTTGCTGCATAATGCATTGCAAAACGACTTTAACCGCACTATTGATATTAACCGGACCTTAAAAGCGTTTTTTGACAGCTCATCGAAGGTAAGCCCGGCAGAATTCAAGACATTTACCGATACCATCTTCAGTACCCATAAAAACATCCAGGCCCTGGAATGGATACCGCGTGTTACCGCCGAGAACCGGCTTTTTTATGAACAGTCCCTGGGCCCGTCTTTCGTCATCCAGGTACCTGATGCCACACAGCAGATGTATGCCGCCCCGCTTCGTGCTGAATATTTCCCTATCGCCTACGTGGAGCCTTATCAAGGCAATGAACGCGCCTTCGGTTTTGATATCAGCTCCAATCCGGCGGCATACAAAGCCATTCAAGCGGCGCGCGATACGGCGCAAACGGCGATGACGGAAAGGATTCACCTGATACAGGACCCTGGCAATGACCCCGGCGTCGTTGCTTATACACCGGTCTACCAGGCTCATCAGGCCGTGGATACGGTGCCGCAACGCCGGCAATATCTGCGGGGGTTTGTCGCGAGTGTTTTACTCGTCGGTAATAAAGTCAATGAGGTTAAAAACCAGTTTAAACATTTGCAATTGTCATTAACCATTACTGACGGTGCTAACAAGCTCTTTAGCGAGGCGGCAGGCAATACGCTATTGAACCCGGATTTCCCCAGGCTGGAAAAAACCATACAACTACAGGTGGCTGACCGTAACTGGCAGGTGACTTACATTGCCAAGCCACAGTTTTATTCGGCTGAACTGTCCTGGAGTATCTGGTGGCTTATCTTAGGCAGCCTGCTGTTGGTCAGCCTGATGGGATTGGGTTTGCTGATGCTGACGGGCAGGACCATGCAAATCGAAGGTATGGTCAAGTTACGCACCGGGGAATTGGAAAAGGAAGTCGCTGAGCGCAAGAAAATTATCCGGCAACGCAATGACCATAACAAAGTGTTACAGGCTATCGTCAGCACTTTGCCGTTGGCGGATGTGCTCGAACTGATCGTTGCTATTGCAGAACGCATTTATCCTGACTGCCTGTGTTCCATCCTGTTGCTCGATGGTGAACAGCGACTGCGCCTTGGTGCCGCACCCGGCCTGCCTGAATTTTATAACCGGGCGATAGACGGCGTTGCTATCGGCGACGGTATTGGCAGTTGCGGAACGGCGGCCTATCTGGGCCGGCGCGTTATTGTCGAAAATATTAAGCAGCATCCTTATTGGCGAGATTTTGCAGGCCTTGCAGAACAGGCGGGATTGGCAAGTTGCTGGTCGGAACCTATATTTTCCTCGAAGGAAGAAGTCCTGGGCACCTTTGCCATTTATCATCGCACGCCGCATTGCCCGAGCGCGGCGATGCTTGATGAAATTAAGGATCTCGCCCAACTGGCCAGTATCGCGATTGAAAAAAAATGCTCGGAAGAACAAATCATCCAGCTTGCTTTTTTTGACGCACTGACCAATTTGCCTAACCGCCGCTTGTTTTTTGACCGCCTGGAGCAGGCCATCACTAAAACCTTGCGCAACCATGCCGGTAGCGCCTTGCTGTATCTTGACCTCGACCATTTTAAAACCCTGAACGACGCCTTGGGGCATGACGTTGGTGACGAGCTTTTGATACAAGTGGCCAAGCGGCTTAAGGCATGCATCCGCGATGAAGATACCGTAGCCAGGCTAGGCGGCGATGAGTTCGTGTTATTGCTGGACGGCAGGGAAAACCCGGAAACATTATTTGGCCATGCCCTGACGGTTGCCGAACGGGTCCAGTCGATGTTGCAGATGCCTTATCACTTGAAAGGCTATACCCATCACATCAGTTCCAGCATAGGCATTACCTTGCTGGAATCTGTGGCATCGCAGGGAATGACGCCGGGAGAGTTGTTAAAACAGGCGGATACCGCGATGTACCATGCCAAGCAGCGAGGCCGCAATACCATCAGTTTTTATAATGAAGACATGCAACTGCGCGCCGACCAGCGCTTGATTTTAGAGCAGGATTTACGTAGCGCCCTAAGCGACGGGCAATTTTGTTTACATTACCAGCCGCAGTTTGACGAAAGCAGGCGACTGATAGGCGCTGAAGCGCTGCTGCGTTGGCGGCATCCTGAAAAAGGCATGATGTCGCCTGTCGATTTTATTCCGGTTGCCGAAGAAACGGGATTGATTTTGTCGATAGGCAAATGGGTATTAAGCGAAGCCTGTAAACAATTACAAAAATGGCCGGGGCTGCCGCATCTGTCCGTCAATATTTGCCCCAGGGAATTTCACCAAACCCAGTTTGAGGCGAATATTATCGCTGCACTAAAAGACCACGATATTGCCGCCTCACGATTAATGCTGGAAATTACCGAAGGCATCATCATCGATGACATTAACGATAGTATTGCCAAATTGCAGGCGCTGAAAAACCTGGGCATTGAAATTTCAATCGACGATTTCGGCACGGGCTATTCGTCACTGTCTTACCTGAAAGTGCTGCCTATCAGCCAGTTAAAAATAGACCAAAGCTTTGTCCGCGACATCGGCATCGACCCGAACGATGCCGTTATTGTTGAAACCATTATTTCGATGGCCAAGCATCTTGGTTTATCGGTAATCGCGGAAGGGGTCGAAACCGCCGAACAACTGCAATTTCTCAACGATAAGCACTGCAAAGGCTATCAGGGCTATTTTTTAGGCAAACCGGTACCGGAAGCTGAATTTATGCAACGTTACTTGGGTATCTAAAAAAGCTATTGCCCCGACCACGG
>SCST01000487.1 GCA_004299465.1 Methylovulum sp.
CTATGGACAATAAAGCATAGTCCACCACGTTTGTACCAACCTGTAACCTGCTTTTTAGCAATACAATCATGTTCCGGTTTTTTTAAACGGTATTACTGTTGCCACGGTCTTCAATTCGTCCAGGTAATCAGACCAGGATTGCATCATTAACCGACGTTCTGGCAAGTGTTGCGCCCTGTTGTAGGCGGCCTTAACCTTGTTATGCTCAGCATGGGCAAGCTGTCGCTCGATCATATCGGAATGAAAGCCTTGCTCATGTAAAAGGGTGCTGGCTGTTGTGCGGAACCCGTGCGCGGTATGCTGCCCTTGATAGCCCATGCGCCGGATAGCAGCCCCTATTGATTCCCGACTGATATGCTTATCGCCACTTTTGCCTTGATTGCTCGCAAACACATATTGCTGATTGCCGGTAAGTGGATGAATATCCCTAAGCAATGCAATTGCCTGTTTACTTAGTGGCACTATGTGCGCGTTGTTCATTTTCATTTTGTCCGCTGCAATGCGCCATTCAGCTGCATCGAGGTCAAATTCGTCCCACTCGGCTTTAGCAAGGTTTGCTGGTCTGGCAAATATCAACGGCTGCAGCCGTAACGCGGTTCTGACGACAAAATTACCGCCATAAGCATCAATGTCACGCAGCAGTTGCGCTAGGGGCTTAGCTTCTGTAATTGCCGGAAAGTGTCCCTTTACTGGGGATGGCAGTGCGCCTCGTAAATCGGCGGTTACATCCCGTTCTGCTCTACCTGTGGCGATACCGTAACGGATAGCTTGCCCAATAAACTGCTTGGTTCTGGCCGCTGTCTCTAATGCACCCCGATCAACAATACGTCTTAAGACTGTCAATACTTCAATGGCCGATAAGTCTTTAAGCGGTCTGCTACCTATCCACGGAAAAACATCACGTTCAAAGCATTGTTGAATGTGTGCATGGTGGCTTTCGCTCCAGCTTTTTCGGTTAGATTCAAGGAACTCGTTAGCGATAGCTGAGAAGGTGTTCTCCAGGCTACCCGCTTTCTCGATTTTTCTGACTATGCCGGGGTCGATGCCATCAGCTAATTGCTTTCTGGCGGTATCACGTTTGTCCCTCGCTTGTAAAAGGCTGGTGTCGGGGTAAGTTCCAAAAGACAATAACTTTTCGTTACCCCCAAATCGGTATTTGAAACGCCACCACTTACCCCAGCATCCATCAGCTTGCGGCTTAAGTAAAAGGTACAGCCCTTTTTCATCAGCCAGCTTGAAAGGCTTGCCAATACTGGTTTTGGCGTGTTTGTGGGCGTTCTTGCAAGCAGTGTCTGATAGCGGCATTGGGGTAACTCACTCAAGGGGTAGCTGTGTTACCCCTGATGCTACCCCTATTTACTCTTGCATTACAATGTTAATAATGTACTTCGTTGGACAATAAAAAACCCGCTAAGCCTTATGACTTGCAGGTTTTTGTACTTCGTTGAATCTGGTTGAATCGGTAGTTGGCGGAGAGAAAGGGATTCGAACCCTTGATACGTTGCCGTATACACACTTTCCAGGCGTGCGCCTTCGACCGCTCGGCCATCTCTCCTATTTACCCGTAGAGCTACGGAAAGCCCGTAAGGATAGTGTAGTTTGCGTTTTCTTGCAATGAATTTTACCGAACCGGGCTGCCACATATGCACATATAGACTCTTCAACTGTTTAAATAGCGGCCACTATTACAGCGGGGTTGTTGATGTGGGTAGCCCGAAATTAGTCGGCTCCTTCTAGCCTGATAACCCGAATCCCTGGCTTTTGGCGAACGGATGGCGTTATCCTTGCCTGCGTGGATGTCGGCTCAGCGCTTGTTTCCTGCTTGGCGGTTTGATAATGTTCTTATTAAAGAATGGCTTTTGCCTGAAATAGTAGCCCGCTACGAATAGGTATATGATCGCACATGACTAGACACCACGACTTACCACAGGGGAATGATGACATCCATGCATAAACACTATAACGATCTCGTCGCCAAGATTAACCAGTGGGATCATGAGTATTATGTGCTCGATAATCCTACGGTTTCCGACGCGCAATACGATCAGGCATTCCGCGAGTTGCTGGCGATGGAAGCCGGACATCCCGAATTAATCACCCCGGAATCGCCTTCCCAGCGGGTCGGCGCAAAACCGATAGATGAGTTCCAGAAAATAGAGCACAGCGTAAAAATGCTTTCCCTGGCGAATGCGTTTTCTTTGGAGGAAACCTATAGTTTCTTTGAAAAAGCGGCTAAAGAATTGGACAGGAATCCCGAATCCTTAACGCTTTTCAGCGAACCCAAGCTCGATGGCCTGGCTATTTCGATACATTACGATCACGGCCTGTTCAGTTATGCCGCTACGCGCGGCGACGGCGAAGTCGGTGAAGATGTCAGCCACAATATAAAAACCATTCGATCCGTGCCACTGAAATTAGCGACCGATAAGCCGCCTGGAAAACTCGATGTGCGCGGCGAAATATTTATGCCCAAGGCAGCCTTTGAAAAGCTGAATCAATTGGCGCAACAAAACGACGGTAAGCGCTTTGTTAACCCGAGAAATGCCGCGGCGGGAACCATCAGGCAAATGAACCCGAAAATCGCCGCCGAACGCGATTTGCAATTTATCCCTTACGGTATCGGCGAATATCACGGCGAATGTGTGTTTAAAACCCATTCGGACATCCTGGCTTACTTAAGCGCATTGGGGTTTAGAAAAAATCCGCATTGCTATGCTTTTGCCGGCAGTCTTGAGGCATTTGCAGAGAATTACCGTATCATGGAGCAAGCGAGAGCAAAATTGCCTATGGAAATCGACGGCATCGTTTACAAAATCGATGAATTGGCGTTGCAAACCGCATTGGGCTTTATCGCCCGTTCACCGAAATGGGCGGTAGCCAGGAAATTCCCGGCCCAACAGGTGACTACCCAATTGCTGGCGGTGGATTTCCAGGTGGGGCGCACAGGCGTTTTAACCCCGGTAGCCCGATTGGCGCCGGTGTTTGTCGGCGGCGTGACGGTCAGTAATGCCACTTTGCATAATATGGATGAAATCGAACGGCTGGGCCTGTGTATCGGCGACAGCATAGAGATTCACCGGGCGGGGGATGTGATTCCCAAGGTGGTTAGAGTGGCCGCGCAAGGGGAAGACCGAAAGCCGATTGTCATGCCCGGACGTTGCCCGGTCTGCGCGGCGGCGGTTGAAAGAACGGCCGGGCAAGCCGCTTTTCGCTGCACCGGCGGATTAAGCTGCGCAGCACAAGCTGCGGAACATATCCGTCATTATGCATCGCGTAAGTTCATGAACATCACCCATCTGGGCACCAAACTAATAGAGCTGCTGTACGGCAAAGGCATCATTAAAACCATTGCCGATATTTATACGCTTAAACCGGGCGATATTGCTGAGCTGGAAGGATGCGGCGAAAAAAGCGCGCAAAATGTGTTGGATTCGATTGAGTCCTCAAAAACAACTAAATTAGGCACTTTCATCGGCGCTTTGGGCATACCCGAGGTAGGCGAGGAAGGGGCGAAAGCAATTGCGCGGCATTTTAAAAATTATCCTGCTATTGCCGCCGCCTCTTTGGACGAGTTAATGCAAGTGCCGGATATTGGGCCGGTCATGGCAAAAAACATCGTCGACTTTTTTCATGACGAAAAAAACCGGGCGATTATTGCGAAAATTATTGCCGCAGGCGTTAGCTGGCAAGATGAACAGGGAGATGCGGCCCAAGAACAGGTTCTTGCCGGGCAAACCTGGGTTTTGACCGGCACACTGTCGGTGCCGCGTAACGAAGCCAAGGCGGTACTCGAACGTTTAGGCGCGAAAGTGTCCGGTTCGGTCTCTAAAAAAACCAGTTGCGTCGTCGCGGGCAGGGATGCCGGCTCCAAGCTGGCAAAAGCCGAATCATTAGGCGTTAAGATAATAGATGAGGCGACGTTTTTGCAGGACTTTTACTGAGTATGGCTTCGCGGCAGCAGCTACGCTGCTGCCGCGATAAACCCTTGGACGAGATTGCTGGTATTTCTAAGCCGATTTTCTACGCGCAACGATGACACCGTCGCGGGTCGGATTGATAAAGGCATCGAATTCAGGATCGTTAAAAATGAGCTGGTTATGTTCAATAATAGCCTCGGTCCAGCCTGGAAAAACATCAACATAGTGCTCCGCGGCCACCCGTCCGCGCCACAGCACATTATCGGCAATATAAAGCCCGCCGGGCCGGATTCTGTCTTTGGCCATAAGCCAGATCCCTGGATAATCAATCTTGTCGACATCGTTATAGCAGATGTCGAATAAGCCGTCAGTCTCAGCAAATATATCCTGGGCCATGCCGGCCCTGAAATCGATTCTGTCCCACAAGTTGGCGGCGCTCAGGTAATGCTCGGCTTTGTCTTTGTTGAGCAGGTCCGCCTCCGTGCAGATAACGCGTCCCTTTTCGCCTACCGCTTTTGCAAACCAGTATGCCGAATAGCCATAGCCGCTGCCGAATTCAAATATGCGTTCGGCATTAGCTGTCTTTGCCAGGACTTCCAGAAAAACCCCGACCAAGCGACCGACAATAGGGAAGTTATTTTTCTCCGCCACGGCTTCCATTTCAGCCAGCACCGGATGGTCGGTCTGCCGTAACAAGCTATGTTGATAAGACTCAATGGCGGGATTGACCGGAATTAAAAAATTGGGATTTACAACAGTTGGAGATTGTAGTTTATCGGGCATTATCTGTTCCTCGTTAGTGGCATGGATCATCCCTTTAGATTGTCGGAGTTGGCCGCGCTAGTCAAATATAAATGCGCGCGAAACCCTATTGGGTGAATTTGTGTAAAAAACGCTTGTCGGAGATCGAGCCAGGAGGCGTTTTTTGTTAAATCGAATAAAGTTTTCACCGAGCGTGCCGCTATAAGCTGCAAGTGCTTTCAGGTGGGCTACGTATTAAACAACCAATGAGGATAGTCATGAATGCTGTATCAGCTATGAAACAATATCAACAAGTCAGTATTCACAGCGGGATAATGGATGCATCGCCGCATCGCCTTGTGCAAATGCTGATGGAAGGCTTTTTGGAACGGATTGCAATTGCGAAAGGCAATATAGTGCGCAAGGAAATCGCCAAGAAAGGCGAAAACATCAGCAGGGCGATTACCATAGTTAACGGCTTGCAAGCTTCGTTAAACAAAGAAGCCGGCGGCGAGCTTGCCGAGAACCTGAGCAATCTTTATGACTATATGTCTCTGCGCCTGGTTGTTGCCAACAGCAACAATGATGAAAGCATTTTAGACGAAGTCGCGGGTTTGATGCAGGAAATTAAAACGGGCTGGGATAATATGCCCGATGAATATAAAAATTAGCATTACCGCGCCCTTTCATAGCAAAAGTCCAGGCAAAGGCGGCTGATTGCTGGTTTTGGCTGGGGCTATATCAAAATATCACGGGTATCCAGGATGACAGACAAGGCGAACGAGCTTCAACAACTGATAGCCATGAGTCGCATTATGCTTGACAAGGCTAAAGATGAGTCTTGGGACGAGGTGTTTGTGCTCGAAGAAAAGCGGCGTGAATTAATCGGTGCGTTTTTTTCAGAACCGGCTCAGCCAGCGGCATATAGCAAGATTGTTTCGGATGGCATTCAGGCAATCATGGCGATAGATAATGATATTATGGCATTAGGCGCATCAAAGAGACTGGCGCTTGCAGAGGAGCTGCAAAAGGTGGATCAGGGAAAAAAAGCGGTTAAGGCCTATACATCGGAGTAAGATAACCCGTAATAAATAAAATACACGATAAATCAACAAAAAATCACTTGTGCCCTGCGGGTATAACTATCAGTATTCCATTGTATGTGTGGTTTATTTTTGCGCGTTATCTTAGTACCCGCCTCATTTGACCAACCGTTCTTTGGGTGACAGGCAATTTCGATATTTTTTTCGGACCTGCTGCGCACCTCCAAAAATACAATAAAGCGCCAGTACTTCATCAAGTATTCACTTCTCAGCGCTTGCGGCTTTATTGACAATATTCACGATTTATTCATAATCGACCCGTTACGCTATCGCGAAACAGCAAACAACAAAGGAGAACCCCCATGAAAAACTTAAAAATCAGTATCGTTCTTGCCAGCGGTATTTTACTTTCGGCATGTGCCAGCCAGACTGGATGGACACCGACGGTCGATTCGTACAATGATCCCAATGCTTATCGTATTAACCAGGATATGGCCGAATGCAGGCAACTTGCTGCGAGTGCGTCCGGCGGAACCGCAAAAGAAGCGGCTATAGGTGCCGGTGTAGGCGGTTTAGTCGGGGCGGCAGGCGGAGCGGTTGTCGGCGCATTTACAGGCAATCCCGGTGCCGGTGCGGCGATAGGTGCAGCAGCCGGCGGTTTTGGCGGAGCTGCCAAGCAAGGTTTTACTGCTGAAGAAAAGTACAAAAATGCTTATAACAACTGCATGAGCGGTCGTGGTCACCGTGTTGTCAGGTAATTCCTGATAAGCGCAAGGTTTACGATAATCCTATAGTGTCCCGGCTTGGATGGTTGGAGCCGGCGACGATGCGATGGCAAAAAATAGCCAGGTATTCATCTGGCTTATTGCTCCTGCACTGGACGATCATGAGGAGAACTCCAGTGCAGGATGCAATAATTAATGATCGCCTGTAATCCTGCGGGCATCAATTTTCATGGCTTCCCTCCCTATACTCTCCCTGTAATCGGCATCATTTGGTCGGCTCGCAATATTCTCATTGAAAATTTCAC
>SCST01000488.1 GCA_004299465.1 Methylovulum sp.
CTGTCATCGCCGCCGCCACCGTAGAGACGGTCGTAGCCGTCACCGCCATCCAGCAGGTCATCGCCGCCTTCGCCGTAAAGATTATCGTCGCCTGCCAAGCCATACAGGGCATCGTTTTCCACACTACCGTGCAGGGTATCCTTGTTTGCAGTGCCGGTAACGGTAACGCCTGTTGAATTGCTGCCGTCAGGTGCCGCTAAAGGCATAAAATTTTCTGCGGTCAGTGCCGTGGCGGCCACATTTTGCAGGCGCGCCAGCGTTAGCCAGCCAGTGGCGCTGCCCGAGGCGCCATCCCTATCCCATTGCAATAAGGTATCCGCACCATCCGTCAGCAATTGCAAATAACCCTGCGCGAAGGGATTGCCGCGGCTGTAACCGTCACCGTAGGTCAGCAGAGAGCTGATATCAAAAACATCACCGCCGGCGCCCGCCGCAAAATCGGTAATAATCCTCTGCCCCTCGGCAGCAAAGGGGTCGAGACCGTATGTGTCGCTCCCCATGCCGCCGGTGATGGTGCTGCTGTCGGTCACGCTATAACTATAAACGTCAATAACATCATTCCCATCGCCGGCATCAATTAAATTACTGCCGCCAAAGTCATTGATAATGTCATTACCGGCACCACCCACATAAGTGTCATTGCCGAGATCGCCGTAGAGTTCGTCATTGCCGCGACCGCCACGAAGCCGATCATCGCCACCGTTGCCGTAAAGCACATCGGCGCCCGCCAAGCCATATAAAGTCTCATTACCGGCGCTACCTTGCAGCGTATCATTTCCTGATGTGCCGGTGATGATGGCTGTGTTATTGCGGAACAGCGTCTTGCCGGAACTATTGTCGGCAAAGTTAGGATCGGCATTGAAGCCAGCGGCGGTTAAGCCAAAGAGTCTAGCGCTGGGGGTCTTGAAAATAGGGTCTGCCATAGTAATACTCCTAACACAATAGGTTATAGCTTGCTGTAAGATGGTTCCGCACTCATGTTCTATCTCTAAGATACAGTGTTATTAGGCTATGCAGAATAACTATTACTGCGCCAATCCCTTTAACAAATCCCTCTTGATATCATCAATATGTTCCAAGCCCACGGAGACCCTGACCAAGCCGTCCTTTATCCCCGCCGCGGCCCTGGCTTCCGGCGTTAAACGACCGTGCGTGGTACTCGCCGGATGCGTGATCGTGGTTTTGACATCGCCCAGATTTGCCGTAATCGACAGCATTTCCGTCGCATCGATCAGCCGCCAGGCCTGTTCCTTGCCGCCCGCCAATTCAAAACTGACGATGCCGCCAAAATGGCTTTGCTGGCGTTTCGCCAAGGCGTGCTGGGCATGGGATGGCAAGCCGGGGTAATGGACTTTGGCAACGCCGGACTGTTGCGCCAGCCATTCGGCTAGTGCAAACGCATTATCGCAATGAGCTTTCATCCTGAGCGCCAGGGTCTCGAGACCGGACAAGAATACCCAGGCGTTAAACGGGCTCATCGTCGCGCCGCCGGTGCGCAAATAGGGATAAATCTGTTTTTCTATGATCTCGTCGCTCGCCACGACGGCACCGCCTACACAACGCCCCTGCCCGTCTATGTATTTGGTCGCCGAATGGACGACAATATCCGCGCCTAATGCCAAGGGTTTTTGCAATGCCGGCGTGCAAAAGCAATTATCGACCACCAGCAGGCAGTTGTGCTGATGGGCTATGGCGGCAAGTTCGGCAATATCCGCTATTTCAGTCAAGGGGTTGGACGGCGTTTCCAGGAACAGGAAGCGGGTATTGGGTTTTATCGCCGCTTCCCAGGCTGCCGTATCCGTTAAATCGACAAAATCGGTGGCAACGCCGAATTTGCCGAAATAGTTCTGGAACATCAACACGGTATTGCCGAATACGCCGCGCGAACAAACGACATGATCGCCCGCTTTCAGCAAACCCATGCCGACCGCCATGATCGCCGCCATGCCAGAGGCGAACGCCAGGCAACGTTCGCCCTGCTCCATTAAGGCCAGGCGTTGCTGGAACGCATTAACGGTGGGATTGGTAAACCGTGAATAGATATTGCCCGCTTTCTGTCCGGTAAAGCGCAATGCCGCTTCTTCGGCGCTTTTAAACACGTAGCTCGACGTCGTAAATATCGGCATGCTGTGCTCATCTTCATGCGTGCGTTTGTGTCCGGCCCTGATCGCCTGGGTCTCGAGAGAATAATCGTTCCAGTTAATATCATTCATATGTTTTCAGGTAGTTATGGCAGTGGTTAATCACAATTCTGCATTTCAACAATGAAGTTACCGGAGTCGCGCTCGCTACGCGCAGTATCGTTGCGCAAGGCCTCGATGCGCTCCAGGTAGGCGTCGTCAATATCGCCGGTAATATATTGATGACTGAAGCAGGAGGTATCAAAATGGGCAATGTTAGGATTGCCTTTGCCGACGGCGGCGATTAAATCTTCCAAATCCTGGTATATCAGGCGATCCGCGCCAATCGCGACGCAGACTTCTTGTTCGGTGCGGTCATGGGCGATCAGCTCATGCGCCGCCGGCATGTCGATGCCATACACATTCGGGTAGCGCACCGGCGGTGCGGCCGAGGCGAAATACACTTTTTTGGCGCCGGCGTCCCTGGCCATCTGGATGATTTGTGCGGACGTCGTGCCTCTTACGACAGAATCATCGACCAGCAAGACGTTTTTGCCTTCAAATTCCAGGCTGATCGCATTTAATTTTTGCCTGACTGATTTTTCGCGCATTTTCTGGCCGGGCATGATGAACGTCCTGCCGATATAACGGTTTTTCATAAACCCTTCGCGGAACTTTAAGCCGAGTATCGTCGCCATTTGCAATGCCGCCGTCCGGCTAGTGTCGGGTATCGGGATAACGACGTCAATATCATTGTCCGGCCATTCTTTTTGCACCTTTTCAGCCAATTTAGTGCCCATGCGTATCCGTGCCTTGTATACCGAAATATCGTCGATAATGGAATCCGGCCGCGCAAAATAAACATATTCAAAAATACAGGGGCAATGGTCGGTGGATTCGGCGCACTGTTGCGTGTGCAATTTGCCGGATTCTTCAATAAAAACGGCTTCTCCGGGCGCGATGTCCCTGATCAGGTGGAATCCCAGCACATCGAGCGCGACGCTTTCCGACGCGATCATGAATTCAGTCCCCGACTCGCTCTTGCGTTCGCCGAACACTACCGGCCGGATGCCATGCGGGTCCCTGAAACCTAAAATGCCGAAGCCTGCGATCATAATGACCACGGCATAAGCGCCGCGGCAACGTCTATGCACGCCTGAAACCGCCTGGAAAACATCGTTAACGCTTAAATGCAGCTTACCGAGACTCTGTAATTCATGGGCAAACACATTCAGCAAGACCTCGGAATCGGAATCGGTGTTAATATGCCGCTGGTCCTGGACGAATAAAGCCTCTTTCAATTCTTCGGTATTCGTCAAATTGCCGTTATGCGCCAAGGTCAGTCCAAAAGGTGAATTGACATAAAACGGCTGGGCTTCCGCCGAACTGGTGCAACCTGCCGTTGGATAGCGGACATGCGCTATGCCCATATTGCCTCTCAGCTTCAGCATTTGGGCATTGGTGAAGACATCACGGGTCAAACCGTTATCCTTGCGCAAATGCAAGCGCCCGTTCTCGCAAGTGACAATGCCTGCCGCATCCTGTCCGCGATGTTGCAAAACGGTCAGCGCATCATAAAGCTCCTGATTAACGGCTTGATGTGAAACGATAGCAGCAATACCACACATTATTTTTAACCTGTTTCTTTAAGTTAATATCGATAGTCGTTAACGATAATGGACATTTTTCGTCAATTCTGACGGCATGTGATTATGCAAGCCTACGACAATGACTTGAAAAGGTGGAATCAGTTTTGATTGCTTCCACCACGGAGAATGAGGTAAGACAGACAGCCCGGCCAACATGACCAACACGGCGACAAAAAGCATGCCGTGAGCGACGCCGATGACCATCCCGCCCAGGCGTTCGGCAGTCGTTAAGCCGGATTTTTTAACCAGCTCACCTAAAAGCATGCGGATTAAGCCGCCGACCGTCAGTGTTATCAGGCATAAGGCGACAAAAGAGGCGGCCATCTGCGCCGACGGGTCGCTGATAGTCGACCTCAGGAACATTGAAAATTCACGGCTGAAACTTAAGCCCACCGAAATCGCCAGCAACCAGCACATGAACGAAAATGCCTGTTGACTGAAGCCTTTCAGCAATCCTGCGATTAAGGTAAGGCACAGCAGCCCGATGATGGCAAAATCTATCCAGATCATATGTCCGGTTTAAAGCGCGACCTTTTTATCCAGTTCACTCAGCAATAAGGATAGTCTTGATCTTTTGTTGATCGAGCTTGGCTTTCATTGATGCTGCTCGTTTTTTGTCCAGTTCAGGCCCGACTTTAAGCCGGTAAAACGTGCCTTTCCCGCTAACCTGGATAGTTTCCAGCAATACCGGCATCCCCTGTTTCCGCAGGCTGTCGGCCAACGACAAGGCATTTTCCTTTTTGCTGAAACTGCCGGCCTGGATATACCAGCGCGACGGTTCCGGGTTCGGCTTTACCGGGGACGCCAGCTTTTCCACCGACATCACTTCGACAGCCTTTTGTGCCGGTGCTGGCTTCAGCGTTTTATTTACTGTTTTTGGCGGCGTTATAGCATCGGTTTTTGGGGCAATTTTCTGTACCGGTTTTTGTATCGGCTTCTGTAACGGTTTTTTAACCACCATCTCTTCTTCTGCCGCAGCAAGAGGCTCTTCCTCAACAATACCGGTATCTAAAGATGGTACGGATTTTGACGATGCCGGATCGGCATTTTTAACATCAAAAGGCCGCTCAAGGGCTTGTTCTTCTTCGCCGCTGCCTTCAGCCTCCAGCTCATCAGTCGACAATACCTCGGGCTCTGCGCCTTCATCCGGCTTGATGTCTTCGGCAACGGCATCCGGGGATTCAGCAGGAGGCGACACGTCAGCGGCGCTTTCAGGCAGTTTTTTTGCCGGCTCTTCGGTTACGGCAGCAGGTTCCTCAGGAATAACCAGTTCGCTGACTGTCTGGGCGCTGTCATCGACAGGATCATCAAACAACATGGGAATAAAGATAGCCGCCAAGGCGGTAACCACCACTGCGCCAATCAACCGTTGTCTTAATTCTTGATTCATTTTGTCAACTCACCTTTGTCAAATTCATTTAAACAATCAGATACCAAAAAGAAGGAGCCGAAAACCAGTAACAAATCACCTGGTTGTGCTTGGCCTTTTGCCGCACTAAAAGCATCGGCAAAATCCGCATAACCAAAGGATACATTGCGCATTGAACTTTGTAAAAAAATCTCACGCATCGCCGCTTCCGCTATCGCCCTGGTATTGTTGGACAAAGGCGCGAAAAACCAGTGGTAAACCACAGGCTTCATGATGTCGAGCACGCCTTTTATATCCTTGTCCTTCATCATCGAAAATACAGCGTGTATGCGTTTGCCCGGAAAATAGGCGCCCAGGTAATCAACCAGCGTCCTGACTGCTTCCGGATTATGTCCGACATCCAACAATATCGGAACATGATCGCCCTCAATTAATTGAAAACGGCCCGCCAACTCGACGTGTGCCAAGCCTGAACGTATCGCCGCCTCGCTCACCGGCAAACGCCCGGCTAACAGCTCTATTGCGAGGATAACCGAAGCCGCGTTGCGGTATTGATGCTCGCCTTTTAACGCAGGCTCCGGCAATTGGCCGATATGCCTGTCGCCTGCAAACCAGTCCCAGGTAGGCAGGTGTTTTTCGTAACCGAAATCCCTGCCGATACAATAAAGCGCGGCGTGCTTATCGACAGCGGTCTGTATCACCGAGTCAGGCGGATTGGGATCGCCGACGATAGCGGGTATCCCGGCCCTGAAAATCCCGGCTTTTTCGCGACCAATGGTTTCGCGCGTATCGCCCAGCCAATAGACATGATCAATGCCGATACTGCTGATCAACGCGATATCAGGGTCGACAATATTGACGGCATCAAGCCGTCCGCCCAAGCCCACTTCAAGCAATTGAATATCCAGGTCCGCACGCTGGAATATATCGAGAGCGGCCAAAGTGCCGAATTCAAAATAGCTTAATGAATGACCGGCTCGAACCGACTCTATTCTCGCAAACGCGTCGCAAATTTTATCATCCGCTACGGGTATACCGTCTATTTTGATGCGTTCGTTATATTTCAGGATATGCGGAGAGGTATAAGCGCCGACACGATAACCCTGCGCCTTGTATATCGCCTCAAGATAGGCGACACAGGAACCCTTGCCGTTAGTCCCGGCAACGGTAATCGTCAGCGGTTTGATGTGTTTGGGATTCAGTGCGGCAAAAACCTCATCTGCACGCTCCAATCCCAAGTCTATTGTTATAGGATGCAAGCTTTCTTGCCAACCCAGCCAACCCTGTAAGGTATCAAAATGCATTATAGAAAGCGTTACACTCTTGGTCAGGCAGAGGCGAGGGTATCGTCGACGGCCGCTGATTCCATTTCGGTCGGCGCTGCTTGCGCCGCTTTAGCCGACATCAGCATAGACAGGATGTCGGCGATTTTATCGCGCATCTGGCGCCTATCGATAATCATGTCGATGGCGCCATGTTCTTGCAAAAACTCGCTGCGCTGGAAACCTTCAGGCAGTTTTTCGCGCACGGTTTGTTCGATAACCCTGGGACCAGCAAAGCCGATCAACGCATTCGGTTCTGCAACATTAATATCGCCCAGCATCGCCAAACTGGCCGAAACGCCGCCCATCGTAGGGTCAGTCATGAAAGAAATATAAGGAATGCCGGCATCAGCCAATTTTGTTAACGCCGCGCTGGTTTTCGCCATCTGGAACAACGAAAACAATGATTCCTGCATTCTGGCGCCGCCGCTGGCGGTAAACACAATAAACGGTATGCCCAGTTCCAGGCTCTTATTGACGCCCCTGACAAAGCGCTCGCCGACGACAGAGCCCATCGAACCGCCCATAAAATTGAAGTCAAACGCCGCGACAACAATATCCTGGCCTTTCAAGCGGCCTTTCATAACGACCAGCGCATCAGTTTCCTTGGTCTGTTTTTGCGCTACGGCAATCCGTTCTTTATATTTCCTGATGTCTTTAAATTTTAACGGATCGACGGGTTTAATCGTCTTGCCGATTTCTTCCCGGTCACCTTCATCGAGAAACATATCCAGCCGCACTCGCGCGGAAATGCGCATGTGGTGTTCGCATTTCGGGCAGACGCTGTAATTTTTTTCCAGCTCCGAATTGTACAGAATCGCATTGCAACTGGGGCATTTGCTCCACAAGCCTTCCGGTACGGTGCTCTTTTTAACCGAGGATTCTGTCCTGATCGTTGACGGACGTAATTTTTCAAACCAGCTCATATTTCAGCTCCGCTCATCCATTGCCTGACGCATGGATGCCAGTAATTCACAGATTTCACGTTTGGCACGGCCTAAATCATCCAGGTTCGCCTCGATTTTGCTGATCAGGGCGCTACCAATAACCACACCGTCACCCAGCGCCGCGACTGTTTTTGCCATCTCGGCATCCTTGACGCCGAAGCCGATACCGATAGGCAAAGCCGTGTTGGCACGGATTTGCTTGAGTTTGCTTTCAACATCGGCGGTATTCAAATGCCCGGCGCCGGTCACGCCTTTCAATGACACGTAATAGATATAACCGCTGCCTATCTCGTCCATTTTTTTAATGCGCTCTTCGCTGCTGTTCGGCGCGAGCAGGAAAATCGGGTCGATGCCGCGCGCTTTCAGCAATTCACGGCATTCCTGGCCTTCTTCGGGCGGCAGGTCAACGGTTAAGACGCCGTCAACTTCAGCGCGTTGCGCGGCATTGGCAAAATCTTCATAGCCCATCGCTTCAATCGGGTTTAGGTAACCCATCAACACCACCGGTGTGCTCTGGTTGGTTCTCCTGAATTCCATCGCGATTGCGAGCGTCCGTTTCAGGCTCATTTTATGCGCCAGTGCGCGTTCGCTGGCGCGCTGGATAACCGGGCCGTCAGCCATCGGATCGGAAAACGGCACGCCCAGCTCGATCACATCGACACCGGCTTCGACCATCGCATGCATCATCGGCACGGTAAAATCAGGGTGTGGATCGCCTGCGGTAATAAACGGGATTAAGGCCTTGCGTCCGGTTTTGGCAAGTTCTTCAAATTTGGCGGCTAATCGACTCACAGTTCTATCCCCTCACGTTTCGCCATTGTTTGCATGTCTTTATCGCCACGACCGGACAGGTTGACGATGATGATGTCGTCTTTAGCCATCGTCGGCGCGAGCTTCATCGTGTAAGCCATCGCATGGCTGGATTCCAGCGCCGGGATAATGCCTTCCATGCGCGTCAACGCATAAAAGCCGTCCAGCGCCTCATTATCGGTGATATTGACATACTGGGCGCGCCCGATGTCTTTCAGCCAGGAATGTTCCGGGCCAACGCCTGGGTAATCGAGACCTGCCGAAATCGAATGGGTTTCGATAATTTCGCCGTCGTCATCGGCCATCAAATACGTGCGGTTGCCGTGCAACACACCGGGGCGGCCTGCGCACAACGGCGCCGAATGCCGGCCTGTCGCGATGCCGTCGCCTGCCGCTTCGACGCCGATCAATTTGACCGAGCTGTCTTCGATAAACGGATAAAATAAACCGATCGCATTGGAACCTCCGCCTACACAGGCAACCAACGCATCCGGCAAGCGTCCGGTTGCGGCGAGGCATTGCTGCTTGGCTTCGCGGCCGATGATAGCCTGGAAATCCCTGACCATGGCCGGATAAGGATGCGGGCCGGCCACCGTGCCGATAATATAAAAGGTGTTATCGACATTCGTTACCCAGTCCCTCAAGGCTTCGTTCAACGCATCTTTCAAGGTTTTTGAACCCGATTCAACGGCGACGACGGTCGCGCCCAGCAACTTCATGCGATAGACATTCAGCGACTGCCGCGCGACATCGACCGCACCCATATAAACGACACACTCCAGGCCCAGCCTTGCCGCCACCGTCGCGGTCGCGACGCCGTGTTGCCCTGCGCCGGTTTCGGCGATGATGCGCGTCTTGCCCATGCGTTTGGCTAACAGGGCCTGGCCTACGGTATTATTGATTTTATGTGAACCGGTATGGTTAAGGTCTTCGCGTTTTAAATAAACCTGCGCCCCGCCCAGCTCGCGGCTCCAGCGCTCGGCGTGGTATAAAGGCGACGGCCTGCCGACATAATGCAGCAAATCCGCATCCAGCTCTGCGATAAATTCAGGGTCGTTCAGATAGTGTTGGTAAGCGGCATTCAGTTCCTGAATCGGTGGAATCAGGGTTTCAGCGACAAACATTCCGCCGTAAGGACCAAAATGTCCCCGCTCATCGGGCATATTATATTTTTCTGTCATGTTCATTCTGTCCAAACTTATGCTGTTCAAATTCATTGACTGCGTCTAAAAATGCAGCCATTTTTGCCGTATCTTTAATACCTTTTTCTATTTCCACGCCGCTGCTGACATCCAGTGCATAAGGCCTGACCGCCTCGATAGCCGCTCTTGCATTGGCGGCATCGAGACCGCCTGCCAATACGACAGGCAAGGCACACTGCCGGGGTATTAACGCCCAATCAAAGCGATGCCCGGTGCCGCCTTTGGCATCAGCATGACAAGCGTCCAGCAACAGGCTAGCCGCATCATGATAATCGCTAGCCACTACGGAAATATCAATACCGGCCCGCATACGCACCGCCTTCATATAACGCTTGCCATACAACCTGCATGCGGCGGGCGTTTCATCGCCATGAAACTGGAGGCAATCTATCGCTACCCGGTCCAGTATCTCACGTATCCGCGCTTCCTCTTCATCAACAAACAACGCGACTACCGAGGTAAATGCCGGCAAGGCATTAACAATCTTAATCGCCTGTTCAATCTCAACATGCCGGGGACTGGGCGGATAAAACACCAAACCTATTGCATCGGCACCCAATCGGGCTGCGGCAACGGCATCATCGACACGAGTAAAACCGCAAATTTTAACGCGAGTTCGCATAAAGTGATATGAGAATTTAGTAGGTTTTTTTGAATAAAGCGAAGCGGCGTAGCATAACATAAAACGACTGCGTTATTTGTCTGCAGACAGCTTTTAGGATCGGGTTAAAAATAACGTCCCGAAATTAGCCCTAGCACCCAGCTTCCGAAATATTTTAATGCGTGGCAGCAATACTGCTTACTTAAGATAAAAACTATTATTTATTAAACAGTTAAGCCATTGACTTTCTTAGCGATGCGGAGGTTTTGCCCATAGGTAGTAGAAAAGGGGACAGACCAGAATGGCACTTACTTAAGCTTCTTAGGGTGGCCATTCTTAAGCCGACATTCCGCACCCGATTATCCAGAAGTGGCATATAACTGGACATAACGCTGACCGAGCAGGTTAAGTAGTTGATGATGGTGTTTGTTGCAATTCAGTATGATTTCCCGGCACTGATC
>SCST01000489.1 GCA_004299465.1 Methylovulum sp.
TTTTTATTCCGGGCCTACCATGCCGTGCCGCCGCTGACCAGCCCGCAGGGCGTACCCACCAATGCGATACACGGCGTCACCAATATGCTGCGCAAACTGATTACCGAGTATCACAGCGACTACATCACCATCGTCTTCGATGCGCCAGGCAAAACCTTTCGCAACGATCTTTATGACCAATACAAGGCGCACCGCCCGCCGATGCCCGATGATCTTCGTGTTCAAATAGAACCGCTGCACAAGCTGATTCGTGCAATGGGTTTGCCGTTGATTATCGAGTCTGGCATAGAAGCGGACGATGTCCTGGGCGTACTGGCCAAACATGCCGCGCAACAGGGCTATAACGTGATCATTTCAACGGGTGATAAGGACATGGCGCAACTGGTCAACGAGCGGATTATCCTGGAAAACACGATGTCGGATACGCGCATGGACGTCCAGGGCGTTATCGACAAATTCGGCGTCCGGCCCGACCAAATTATCGATTACCTAGCCTTGATCGGCGATAGCGTCGATAACATTCCCGGCGTCCCCAAAGTCGGCCCGAAAACGGCGGTAAAATGGCTAGCACAATACGGAACATTGACAAACCTGATAGCCCATGCTGATGAAATCAAAGGTAAAATCGGTGACAATCTGCGCGCCAGCATGACGCAACTGCCGTTATCGAAACAGCTCGCGACGATACGATGCGATCTGGATTTGCCTTACGACATGGACGATTTAAAGCAGCAACCTGCCGACCAGGCGGAGCTGAAAAACCTGTTAACCGAGTTGGGATTTTCATCCTGGCTGAAGCTGCTCGATAATCCGCTTGTAGCTAAACCCCTCGTCATTGAGCAAAAACCTGCCGTTATCGAGTCCAAGTATGAAACGATACTGACCGAACTACACTTCAACGACTGGCTTAAGCATCTTGACAACGCCGAATTGTTTGCTTTCGACACGGAAACGACCAGCCTCGATTACAGCAAGGCGCAGATCGTCGGCGTGTCCTTCGCCGTGGAAGCAGGTCATGCCGCTTATCTGCCGTTGGCGCACGACTATCCCGGCGCGCCGGATCAACTCGACCGTACTGAAATACTCGAAAAACTGCGCCCGCTGCTGGAAAACCCGGATAAGGCGAAGCTCGGGCAAAACCTCAAATACGACAGCCATGTACTGGCGAATCACGGCATCACACTGCGCGGCATTGCTCATGACACGATGCTGGCGTCTTATGTGTTAAACAGCACCGCGACCAAGCACAACATGGACGATCTCGCCAAGGAATACCTGGGCTTAAGAACCATCCATTACGAAGACGTCGCCGGCAAAGGCGCAAAACAGATCGGCTTTGACGAAGTGCCGCTGGAGCAGGCGACGCCTTATGCCGCCGAAGACGCGGATATTACCCTGCAACTGCATCAGGTATTGCAGGCAAAGCTTAAGTCGCAGCCAACGCTGTACTCGTTGTACTCGGAGCTGGAAATTCCGCTGATCGGCGTGCTGGTCCGCATTGAACGCAACGGCGTGCTGATCGACACGGCCATGCTGGCGCAGCAAAGCCTGGAACTCGCAAGCCATATTATCGCGATCGAACAACAGGCCCATGACCTTGCCGAGCATACCTTCAACCTGGGTTCGCCGAAGCAGATCCAGGACATACTCTATGACCGGCTGAAACTGCCGGTGTTGAAAAAAACGCCCAAGGGCCAACCGTCCACAGAAGAGTCGGTCTTGCAGGAATTGGCGCTGGACTATCCGCTGCCGAAGCTGATACTCGAATACCGCAGTTTAAGCAAACTTAAATCGACGTATACCGATAAACTGCCGCAACAGGTCGACAGCAAAACCGGGCGCATCCATACCTCGTACCACCAGGCTGTCGCCGCGACCGGACGGTTGTCGTCATCGGACCCCAACCTGCAAAACATCCCGATACGCAGTGAAGAAGGCCGCAAGATCAGGCAGGCATTCATCGCTCCGTTCGGTTATAAACTTGTTGCCGCCGATTATTCACAGATTGAACTGCGCATCATGGCGCATTTATCGGCCGACAGCGGTTTGCTAAAAGCGTTCGGCGAAGGCCTGGATGTGCATAGGGCGACGGCGGCGGAAGTATTCGGCGTCGCGCCCGACCAGGTCACCAACGATTTGCGCCGCTCCGCGAAAGCCATCAATTTCGGCTTGATTTACGGCATGTCGTCATTCGGCCTCGCGCAGCAACTGGGTATAACACGCAACCAGGCGCAGGCGTATATCGATTTATATTTTGCCCGCTATCCCGGCGTTAAAAATTACATGGACACGATCCGCGAACTGGCCCGCGAACAAGGCTATGTCGAAACGCTGTTCGGCCGTCGTTTGTATTTGCCGGAAATCAAATCCCGCAATGCCGCGATGCGCCAGTACGCCGAGCGCACCGCGATCAACGCGCCAATGCAAGGCACGGCGGCCGATATCATCAAACGCGCGATGATTGCCGCCGACCGATGGCTAAGCGATGAACAACCGGATGCGAAAATGATCATGCAGGTGCATGATGAACTGGTGTTTGAAATCGCCGAAACACAATTGGATGACTGCACGGCGGCAATCAGGGACTTGATGTGTTCCGCAGCGACGCTGGATGTACCGCTGATTGTTGATATCGGTGTCGGCAATAATTGGGATGAGGCGCATTAAGGGCATTGCCATTAAGTTAAGGAATAAATATTAATATTCATGTGGTTACGATTGTTTTTGTGGTGAATACCAATCGTAGATACCGTCTTGAAACGAGTTATGCAAGCGATAAGTTAGTTTCATAGAGAGGGTCAAAGGGTTTGTTGTTTTTGAGGATAGCGAAGTCGATATGCACGAGTTTACGCATTGCAGCGCAGGCCACGGCTTTACCGTTTTTCCCATTGGCTTTTAAACGCTCGCAGAAAGCACGGATAACGGGATTATGTCGCCAGGCCACTAAAGCGGGCATATACAGAGCCTTGCGCAAAGCGCATCACCGGTTTTGGATAAGCGGGTTTTTCCTGTCCAATTACCTGATTGAGTTATTCTCGGTTCAAGCCCTGCGTACGCGGCGGCTTGCTTGGCATGAGTGAAGCAGTGATGTTCACTGAGCGCGAGCAACAAATGGGCGACGGATGCTGAACCCACGCCAGGAATAGTCTCGAGCAATTCGGCTCGGTGTTTGAGGTCAGGGTCTTGGTCTATCAGTTGGCGAATTTGCTCACGTATAACCTCAAGCTGTTCATCCATTTGAGTCAACAGGGTTTTGATGGATTCGGTAATGACAGGATTGACGGTATCCAAGCGATTTTGTTCCATTTGGCGCATTTCCAACAGATGCTCGATGCGGCGTAGCAAGGTTTGAAGTTCAATCATGTTGGGTGGTGGCGGCGTCCACAGGGCGGGCTGTTTTTCCAGCGCGTAACGGGCAATCAGTTTGGCGTCGGCCTTGTCAGTTTTAAGGCGACTCAGTTCGCATTTGGCAAACGCCTTAATTTTAGCGGGGTTGACTACGCTGACTGAATACTCGGAATTGACTAGTACTCAGTCAATTTAATACTGTCGGGTAAAGTTTCTTCAAATTTACCCGCACGTCCTCAGTGGTGAAGCGCCATTCCATAGGGCTGCCCAAAGCATTTCTAGCCGCTTGCCAGGCGGCCACTTCCTTCTTCAACGTGTCCTGGTCGGGGATGCGCCGGTCCAGGCATTGCCTGGACAAGATGCTCAGTTCTATTTCCGCCATATTGAGCCAACTGCCGTGTTTGGGCGTGTACCCACAGGGCATAAATAGTGGATGTCCAGTTTGTCCAGTTTGTCCAGGATTCGCCGGGCCTCTTCGGGCGAAAAGGCTTTGTACAAGGAAGCGCCGGTATGGGTGTTTAACACTCCATAACCAAAGTGATGCGTTCGGCCTGCGGGTAAAGGTCATCCACCAGCCGTTTGATCTGGTGCGCCCAGTCTACCGCCGTGCGCTGGTCGGTCACGGTGACGTGCCGAAGTCCTGCCAGCGGTTCGAAGAACATAAACACGTTGCTCACCCCGTTGCGCTCGTATTCGGTATCGTATTTTTCGACCGAGCCGGGACTCGCCGGCAGCGGCGGGCGCACTTCCTTGATCTGTTGCTTGCTGCTCTCGTCCATGCAAATCAACGGGTGGGTAGCGTCGTAAGTCCCCTTGTAAATCTCCAAAACATCTTCCATCGCGCAGACGAATTCGGCGTCCTGCTGCGCCGGAATGCACCATTCCTTGTTCTGCCAAGGTTTCAGTTCGTTTTTTTAGCGCCTGCCGAATCGTTTCGTGCGAAACGCTCTCCACATGCCCCAACTCGACCATCCGTTGACCCAGCAAGCGCAAGGTCCAGCGACCGCGTCCCTCGGGC
>SCST01000490.1 GCA_004299465.1 Methylovulum sp.
TGAACACCAGGTTGACGGCGAGAAAGGTCAGTAAGGTCATGACCAGCAACGAAATAAAAAATACACAGCTTTCTTGCCAGACTTCGGTGATTTCATCGAGCGGGTCGGCCTGGATAATCAGCGTGATCTGTCTGCCGTCGGCTGTCGCGAGCTGCTGTTCGACATCGGGATATTGAGTGGAAACCAGGTTGATAAACCATTGCGGCGGCACATCGGTATTAGGCGCGCGTTTTTTCTCGGCGGTAAATTTGGCAACGGCGCCGGAAGGCTCTTTAAGCTGGATTTTTAAATGCCGGGTTTGCTCCAATGACACAAAACGCGGCAGCCAGGCACTGACATCGACCGCGCTTTGTTGTGATTGCGGAAAATTCAGTTTGATTAACTGGGCCGCCAGGTTCAGCGATGAATCAATTTCCTTGCTGACCGCGCCGCGGGCTTGCCAGACGGCAACAGAACCGCCCAGGATCAGCATCGCAACACTGCTGAGAAAAATTCTGGCATTAATCTGGAAACGCAGGCTCATTTTGGCTTCGGCTGAGTTTGTTATGAGCATGACGGAATGCTTTTTCGTGTGGGTTTAAAACAAAAACGATTTAACGGGATGGGATTGTTACCGGTATTGGCCTGCGGTGCGCCCTACATCTACGTGGCTATACGCCATTTACGGTATACTAATCAAAACCTACAATCGGTTTTGCTTTCTTCCTATTTTCTGGAGTTATTAATGAAACAACTATTAAAAACAATGTTGATCGTATCGGCATTCTTCTTAGCAATATCTTACGATGCAAGCGCATCAAGCTATCCTGCTAGGTTAGGCGCAAAACTGGGGAACGGTCTCGCTAACGCAACGACGGGTATTGTGGAAATTCCCAAAACCATCATGGTGACCAATCGCGCGCAAGGCCCTGCCTATGCCGCGACTGCCGGATTGATAACGGGGATAGTGCACATGATGGGACGCACATTGAGCGGGGCATACGATTTGGTAACCTTTATGATTCCTACCAAGCCGATAGTCACGCCGGATTATGTCTGGGAAGACTTCGATAAAGAAACCAGTTACCGGTCGACATGGCAATTACGTTAGGATAAATCCTGCCGGGCGCAATCCGGCAGGTTGCGCCCGGTAATGCCGGATTTTAATCTTCGCCGCTGAAAACGCCCAGTAACTGCAACAAGCTCAGGAACAAGTTGTAGATAGAGACGTATAAGTTCACAGTCGCCAGGATATAATTGGTTTCACCTCCGTTGATCATTGCGCTGGTCTGGAACAGAATCATACCGGACATGAGCAGGATAAACATCGCTGAAACAGCCAGCGATAATGCAGGGATGGCAAAAACAACGGCGCCTATGCCGGCCAGGAAGGCAACCAGTATGCCGACCATCAGGAATCCGCCGATAAAGCTGAAATCCCTGCGCGTCGTCAGCGCATAGGCTGAAAGTCCCAGGAATATTGCCCCGGTACCGCCCAGCGCCATCATGATCAATTCATGGCCATTGCTGAATGCTTGGATGTACATCGATAAAATCGGCCCCAGGGTCAAGCCCATAAAGCCCGTTAACGCAAACACACACACCAGGCCTAGCGCACTGTTGCGGAATTTTGTCGTTAAAAACAGCAAGCCGTAAAAGCCCACTAACGTGATAATCAAGCCGGGATGCGGAAGATTGAGGTACATTGCCGCACCAGCGGTCATTGCGCTGAACAGCAAGGTCATTGCTAACAGCATGTACGTGTTTCTCAGTATTTTGTTGGTCGCGAGAATACTCGATTCAGGACGCGATAGTGCAGTATTTAATTTCATTGTAGTCTCCTTAAAGAATGTGATTAACGGCATCAACGGCTGGAATATTACTAGAGTTTCATCGTCTTGGTAAGTAAATTTAAGTCCGGCTTGTTGCTCTTTTGCTGTCAATTCGTAACTATTCAATATCACCTAGGAACGAGCATGAAATAAATTAAACAACTGCTGTTGGCAACTTGCCTAAGTTATTTCATACCCATTCCCTAACAAGTCAGTCAGAGGGACGCGCCGCCCGGTGGTAGTTTTGAAGTTCTGCTTTTTATCAAGATGCTGTGGCTTCGTTTTGCTTCCGTTAGCGGCGCCCCCCGTAACGTTAGGATCCTGTCTAATTTTGGGACAGGAGAGCTTAACAACCCTGGTCAGTTTTCGCTCGGTATTACATGGTTTTGATGGTCAATTTTCAACCGGCGTCAACACCCGCTTTTGGGCAGTTTCCTGCAAACAGGGCCAAACTTCAGTTCAATTATCCTCTATACATTTTTCATACCGGTATTTGCAGCGTCCGTAGTGTAAAATATCGGGGTTTGAGGTGTCCGCTGTTTC
>SCST01000491.1 GCA_004299465.1 Methylovulum sp.
GCGTTTCTATGTCGCGCGCAGTAATCACATAGCCTAAGGCGCTGACATGCTCTTTTTCCGCCGATAAACGGACCTTGCCGAAATGGCCCCGGTCGGAAATATGGATATGCATTATCGGAGTCGCCTTATCGTCGACGTCTTGCCAAATACCCAATGAACGTAAGACCTCGACCGTGCCGGCTGCTAACGCCAGAGCCCTGTCACCGGCCGGTGACGACTGCAATTGCTCGCGCGTGTCGGCTTCGACCATCGCGATCTTCAGCCCCGTGTCTTTTAACGCCAACGCCAGGCACGAACCCGCCAGGCCTCCACCGACAATCACCAAGTCATAATCGGGCTGCATCAGGCCTCCTGCATCAGGGCTTCAATATCGGCGATGGTTTTCGGCACGCCGCCGGTTAAAATTTCATGGCCTTGCGCGGTGACCAACACATCGTCTTCTATACGTATGCCGATACCGCGCCATTTTTCATCGACCGTTTTACAATCGGCCGGGACATAAAGGCCCGGCTCTACCGTCAACACCATGCCGGCTTCGAGCACGCGCCATTCCTGGTCGATTTTATAATCGCCGACATCGTGCACGTCCATGCCCAGCCAATGGCCTGTGCGGTGCATATAAAACGGTTTATATTTTTCATCCTTGACCAGTTTTTTTATCCGGCCTTTAAGCAAGCCCAGGCTTACCAGGCCCTTCGTCAGCACGTCAACGGCGGCGTCATGCGCAAGATTCCACGCCGCACCCGGTTTTATCTGCGCGATGGCCGCCGCCTGCGCATCCAATACCAGTTGATACAACTGCTTTTGCGGCTCGCTGAAACAGCCTGATATGGGGAAAGTGCGCGTAATATCGGCCGCATAATGATCGCATTCCGCACCGGCATCGATCAGCAGCAAGTCGCCGTTTTTTAATTTTCCGGTGTTTTCGGTGTAGTGCAAGGTGCAGGCATTTTTGCCGGCCGCGACAATGGACGGATACGCAACCGCGCGTAAGCCGTTTCGTGCAAAATGGTAAACCAGTTCCGCTTCTATCTGGTATTCATACATCCCGGCCTTGCAGGCCTGCATCGCTTTGACATGCGCCGCCGCGGACACTTCAGCGGCGCGGCGCATCAATTTAAGTTCGGCTGCGCTTTTAAACAAGCGCATTTCATGCAGGATAGGTTCTAAAGCAATCAGTTCGCCCGGTGCGATAAGGCCGCTTCGCGACTGGCCGCGGATATGGTTAATCCATTCCAGCAGGCTGTGGTCAAGCTCCGGGTCGCGCCCCATCGGGTAAAAAACCTTGACTTTGCCTTCCAACATGCCGGGCAGAATATCGTCCAGGTCGGCTATCGGAAACGCATCATCGGCATCGTAATGCTTGGTCGCCCCTTCCAGGCCGGCATGCGCGCCTTCCCACAAGGCTTTTTTTTCATCGAATTCCCGGCAAAATAAGATATATTCGCCCTGCTCGCGTCCAGGGATAAATACCGCCAGCGACTCCGGTTCATTAAAGCCCGTCAAATAATAAAAGTCGCTGTCCTGCCGAAACGGGTAATCGACATCGCGATTACGCGTGCGCACCGAGGCGCTGCCGATTAACGCGATATTGCCTTTGCCGATACGCTGCATCAAGTGCTTGCGGCGTTTTTTAAATTCTGTTTGTTTCAAGCCTATCTCCCGGAACGCTGCCTTCCGCCGGATTGCCGAGTTCATCACGCAGCAATAACACGGCCGGTCTTAAATATTCAGTAATTTCAATAAAAGCGTTTTCATCTTCCTCGCCTTCCGCATCCGTGTCGAGCTTGGTGAATTCGCTGATGTCCTTAAGTATTTCCCGCGCTTCCTCACTAACGCCGGATGCCGCCCGGACAGTAGCGCCTATGCCGTATAAAAATCCCTGGCACCAGCGGGTTAATGCTATAACCCGGCTGCTTAACGGCATATCGTCATCCGGCAAAAACAGGTCAAACTCAAATTCATTGCTCGCCAGCAATCGCCGCGTTTCGTCAAACAGCCTGACTAATATCGGTTTGTCTGCATCAGTCAGCACATTGCCATCATGCAGCAGTTCGGACAACCAATACTCAACCGTCGTCCCGGCATTAACGCAGAGCATGCCGGTCGCCATGCCGTGCGCTTCCGAAGCCGAAAGATCGGCATCGATTTGTATCAATATCGCGTTCACTATCGGGTAAGCCATAAATCCCACATAATTGTTTACTATCGCTAAAAGAAAAATGGCGCTTATGCTACCATTGATTATTCGCACGATGAGTTGTTAATCTTCAACCGACGCCTTTTAACAGCCCTTTTTACTGTAAATAGCCCTATTATTAATTGTTTCATAAGTGCTTGCACTAGAATGGTCAGTCTTCGTTAGATAAGTTCGGCAAGCACTTATGAAACAATTAATAACTTATTTGAATGGGTATTAATTTTCCCAAAAGTTCTTGCACAGTATATTCAGAGTACTGTGCAAGAACTTTTGGGAAAATTAATATTTGCAATGCTTATTTTGAAATAAATCCAGTTACCGCCATGACACCACCCCTTACCGACCAACCTTTCGAATTAAAAGAACTCGAAGAGAAGCTGGACCAGCTTATCGAACAATATTATGCCGTGAAAAATGAAAATCACGCGCTAAAAACAAAGCAGCAGGAATTAGTCCAGGAAAAAGTCCAACTGCTGGAAAAAACGGCTTTAGCCAGAACCCGGGTTGAAGCGATGATTACCCGCCTAAAAGCAATGGAGCACGACTCATGAATAATAAACCTCAATCCGTATCGCTGATGATTATGGGCAAAGAATACCGAATTGTTTGTGACATGGAAGAGCAAGATGACCTTATCCATTCTGCGCAGCTACTGGATGCGCAAATGCGCAAAATGCGCGACTCCGGTAAAGTCAATGGTGCGGATAGAATCGCGGTAATGGCGGCGCTTAATTTAGCCCATGAATTGCAGGTTTTGAAAAACCAGAACGCGTCGTTGAAACTGAGCCTCAGTGAGTGCCTGGCAAATATCAATCATAAAATAGAAAACGTTTTAGAAAATCCCTAAACACGCTACACTATTACGCTGTATCTCCTGCCGTGTTCGACAGTGTGCTGGGTGTTTCCTGAACCTGTATTACCCCAGGGGGCTGATGCCTGTCATGGTGCGCATGCCCGCTTTATGCGGGAAGCCTGATTGGCCGGCCACGCCCCCACTTGAACCGCCGGTTCAAGGACGAAAGCACACACCGGCACAGGCGGGAGATGCAGCTTTATCGGCCGGCCAACGCCATCATCTGCACACGAAGCTTCAGCGCGGTATGGATGAATCCGCCCCGAACTACAGCCATCTCGCCGCAATACCGTATAGCGCTCCTTCGCTGCCGTCGGTTTTATCAAAATTAACGTAACTCCTCAGCCCCCTTCAGAAAAGTTTAGCCCTAGGTATACTTTGGCCCAAGGTGTCTGTTGTAGGGCGTGCTGCGCGCGCCAACGGATTGGCACGTTGCCCCAAGTATCGGAGAAGGCGCGCGCGGCGCGCCCTACACAGGCCAAAGAGCGAGTATAACTTCAGGTAA
>SCST01000825.1 GCA_004299465.1 Methylovulum sp.
AGGCATTTATGCAAGGGTATTCAGGTTGATTTTATTCAAAACGGTGTAATATTTTACGGATTTCTTTTGAACTTTAGCGCTGTCTCGTTCTGTATAGAAGTATCAACTGAGCCGTCCCAACCCTTTCATTTGGTTAATCCTGAAGATACGGTATATATTACATTCAAAAATAAACAGGATATACTTTACTCAGGAGAATGCAGGATAATCCGACAAACGTATGGCCAAAAAAAGAGCACCTTTGTATTAGAACCTGTAAACGATCAAATACGCAGATTTAAGCCAAAAGAATTTCGAAGTTCTCGACACAAATTGTTACCCTCACCAAATATTAACTTTATACATCCTTTTACTCAGGAACTTATCAACATGGAGGTTGAGGATCTGGCAGGTTCTGATTTTTCTGTTGAGGAATACATGGACAATGCGGTGCTTTTGGCCGGAATGATTATCCCGGAACTGTACATAGAATTAGCATATGATTTTAAAATCAGATGCAAGTCCCAGGTTGTTGATAGAAATGTTCATAAAACCAACGATGACAAAACTTGCGCGAAATGTGAAATGACTATCTTAGATATGGACATCCAGGAGCAAGTAAGACTTTCGAGTTTTTTACATCAGGCGGTAAATAAAAAGGCCTATGTTTGCAACAGGGTGGATATAGATGCGCTGTGGAAGTTCTTTTTCGAGACAGGCTTTATCTATCCCAAAAAATATGCCCTTATGTGCGCTGACAAGGAAAAGTTCAAAGAAACTTGTCAGAGGCTTTATCTGCAGAACCCCAATATAGCCAGACATTTTGTATATCAAGACAAAGGTATAATTCAAGCACATATATCTATAATCCGTTTTTATGAAGATACATGGTTAATTCACCACCATGCCTCCCTTAGAGCAGAACATAGCAATGCCGGACTTGTTGTGCTGAGACAGGTTGAACGGTATATAAACGATTTTCACCGTCTCTCTTCAACACACATGAATTTTGTCGGTTGTTATTTCAGATCAGATAATAAGTTTCCTAGTCGTGTTTTTGGAGGGTGTGCCAGAGAAATCAATATTCCAAAGGCATGTTCCATTGATTCCTTTGTCTATTTCTGTTTTCCAAGAACTTGCCCACAACCTGATCTATCGGAAGCAATGGCATTAACTAAAACCCAACCCGAAGACCTTTTAGAACTGGAAAGTTTTTATGATTATGAATCCGGAGGCCTTATGCTTCATGCCTTGGATTTAGAGCCGGATATGATTGATAGTGATAATCTCAGCAAAGAATATCACAGGCTTGGTTTCAAAAGGGAAAGGGTTCTTTTTTCTTTGAAGAAAAATGATGTTCTACAGGCAGTTATAATGGTAAATGTCTCTGATATCGGCTTGAACATGTCTAACCTGACGAATTGTCTCCACGTTATTATCCTGGATAAAGATCTCCCTATTAAGACAATCTATATCTGCCTCTCCATGCTATCAAAATATTATGAGCAGGATGAAATCCCTGTATTGTTGTATCCTACTAGCTATGCGCAAGACCAGTCCGTACCCTATGAAAAAATATACGACTTGTGGATACTGAATATGCAATATACCGATCTTTACGCCAAATACATGGATAATTTATTTCCATCATATTCATTATAAAGAGACAGTAGTGTCCGGTTCATTTTAAGCGCAACTCACGCAAAGCCTTTAGTGATGAGGATTTCAGAGCATGTCAAGGTGTAAACGATTTCAACTTGCGTCAGAAAACTGTATCCTTACAAAAC
>SCST01000492.1 GCA_004299465.1 Methylovulum sp.
GTAGGGCGTGCCGCGCGCGCCATCAACGGACTGGCACGCTTTACCCTAGCGCCGGAGAAGGCGCGCACGGCGCGCCCTACACTTTAGCCCGCTTGGTGAAGCTGAACAGTTACGATTTATCTTTAATCAAAAAATATACATTAAACATGCCGATCACGACACCGGTAAACAACAGGCTCAGCGTCCAGCGCGTCGAGTATCCCGCGACCAGGCCATCCAGCCAACGGCCCAGGTAAACGCCGGCGACAATCGGCAATACCATGACCAGGCCCAGCGTGCCGATGTAAACGGTTTGCGATAACAGGTTAGGGCGCTCATGTTCGGCTTTTTTAATGCGTTTGATCTGGGATTCTATGCTTTTTTTAAGCCGTTGCTGCGGATTCATGACTGCCATACCGTTTTGCGTTTAAGCGACATCAGGCGTTTGAGCATGGCCTGTTCCATGCGATTCAGGCTCTCCCTGGTCGAGCGCAAATCGTCTTCCCGGCTGGAAAACTGTTCTTGCAATAACGCGCTGATGCGTTCCAAATCGGAATCTATCAAAAAATGCTGGGTGCCAAGCGTCAGCTCATTATTATTGAAATAAAGCACCGCGCCAGGTAGCGCCAGGTATTGCCAGGCTTCCGTTGCAAGCCTGAACCGGGCCAGGCCGAAAACCAGCGTCGTCATGAAGCGTGCATGATGCGCCTGGATGCCGAAATACCCTGAAGCATCTTCACCGACGAACGAGGTAACACCGGTGATGCGCTGCTCCTGGGTAGCGGCAAATATATTGATTACAAATGAGTTCACAAGCCCTCCTGCATGGAACCGCGCATATAGCATTGCTCTTCTGACGCCTCATCATAACGGCCCGTTAAAAAACCGTCACAATCGGCCAGGGTTTGCATCAGCGGCACGGACACCCCGGTTTGCCGTGTGTGCTGGGCCAGCACCGAAAATGGCTGGGTAAGATAGCGTTGCAATTTACGGGCGCGCATGACTACTTTGCGGTCGGCTTCGGATAATTCCTCAATGCCCAGCATCGCGATAATATCCTCCAGTTCCGCATAGCGCGCCAGATGCTCGCGCACCCCTTCGGCGACGGCGACGTGACGGTCGCCCAAGGTATGCCTGTCCATCAATTTGCTGCTGGAGCGCAGCGGATCGACCGCCGGATAAATCCCCTTGCTGGCCTGATCCCGTGACAGGATAACGATGGTGTCCAGATGGCTGAGTATCGCGCTGACCGCAGGGTCCGTCATGTCATCGGCGGGCACGTAAACGGCCTGTACCGACGTGATGGCGCCATCGCGCGTCGACAATATGCGGTCTTCCAGCTCCGCCACTTCGCTGGTCAGTGTCGGTTGATAGCCCACCGTTGCCGGCATACGTCCCAGCAGGCTGGATATTTCACTGCCAGCCTGCACAAAACGGAAGACATTGTCGATGACGAATAAAACCTCCTTGTGCAGCGTGTCGCGCAGGTATTCGGCGTAAGTCAGCGCCGACAGGGCGATGCGGAAGCGCACGCCGGGCGATTCGTCCATTTGCCCGAACACCATCAAGGTATCGTCCATGACGCCGGCCTGCTGCATCTCCCGCCATAATTCATGCGCCTCGCGAATGCGCTCGCCTACGCCTGCAAACACCGAAACGCCTTTATGGATCGCGGAGACTGCATGGATAAATTCCATGACCAGCACCGTCTTGCCGACACCGGCACCGCCAAACAAGCCGGTTTTCCCGCCTTTGACGAAAGGGCACAATAAATCGATGACTTTAATGCCGGTTTCAAGGATACCGCTGATGCCGATGGCTTCGGATAAGGGCAGGGGCTTCGCGTGGATGTTGCGGAACCGGTTTTGCGCCAAGGGCGGCTGCCCGTCCAGCGGTTCGCCGAAGATATTCAGCAAGCGCCCGAGGCACTGTTCGGATACCGGCACCTGCAACGGCGCGCCGGTATCATAGACGCTCATGCCACGGCTCAAGCCAGCCGTGCCGTGCAGCGTAATCGCCCTGATCCGGCGTTCGTCCAGGTGTTGGTGCACCTCGAACAGGTAAGTGCTATGGTCGAAGCAGGCGCATAAGGCTTGCCGCAACGGAGGTAACAGATTGCAGTCAATAATGACCACCGGGCCATGCACTTCGATAATGGCGCCGATGGCTGGTTGATGGTGACGGGGTGCCGGCGCGTTGTTCAATAGGGCTGCTCCGATGGCGGGGGTATCGGGGCTAAGCATACAATGTATTCGGCAAAGTTTCATGCTATCAGGGATTTGGTTTTTAGTTTTCGTCGAGATTTATCCCTATTTTGGGGTCAGGCTTTGCCTGAAAATTACACGACCAGGCAAAGCCTGGTCACCATTTATACAAGCCGTTTGGCAATGGGCGATGTCGCAAATCTCCCCGCCCCGGCGGTAATTGTCGACATGCTTGCATCCTGTCCAAGACATTCCCGTATTCGAAATACCTATCTGGCTGAAATTAAACATAAAAAATATTGGCTAGACCTGGATCAAATTTTGCTGGCTTTAATGGCAATAGCTGTACAGCTCCTTGTCCGGCAATCTTGATAACAGGTGATTTATGAGCAAAATAGGCATTTTTTTCGGGACAGATACCGGCAGCACGCGGCTGGTAGCTAAAAAGATTTTCAGCATGCTGGGTGAAACATTGGCGGACAAACCCAAGAACATTAACCGGACCAGCGCCGCCGAGTTATTACAGTACGATGCGCTGATTTTGGGCACACCCAGTTACGGCATCGGCGATTTGCCGGGCTTGGCTACCGGCTGTATGGAAGCCAATTGGCTGGAATTTATGCCTCGCCTGGACGGCGCCGATTTGTCCGGTAAGCGCGTCGCGCTGTTCGGCCTCGGCAACCAGGAAAGATACGCAGACCGCTTCGCCAGCTCAATGATCCATCTTTACCGGCTGTTTTACGGATACGGCGCCGATATTGTCGGGCAGTGGAGTACCGAGGGTTATCAGTTCGAGCATTCCCACGCCGTCATCGATAACCGCTTTGTCGGCCTAGCGCTGGACCAGCGCACCCAGCCGCATTTGACCGAGGAGCGTTTGAATACCTGGCTGGCGCAAATCACCCCACAGCTTTTGCCGCTGACGGCTGAAGCGGCCTAGACGATGAGTTTGGGCACGCAAGACGAGGTTATAGCAGACCTGACGCCGCTGGCGGACTGCTCGCTTTGCGGTTACCAGAAAACCTTGCTGGCAGCAGGCGCCTGCAAGCCCGGCGACTGCTGTGTAGTCGCCGATAGCGGCCGGCAAATCGACCGGTTCTTTCATGCCAATCCCGGCTATGCAGCCGATTATATCCACGACGGTTTCTGGGAGCGCCGGGCAATCGTCGCGCGCTATTTGCCGACCAGCCGCTTGCAGCCGTTGCTGGCCGATCCCGACGAAGCGGTAAGACGGGTGCTGGCCTATCGCGTGCCGTTGGAATGGCTGGCGGATTTACGCGACGATCCTGACCGGGAAGTCAGGATCACCGTCGCCGACCGCTTGCCAGAGCAGGACTTGGAGCTGATGGCCGGCGACCCGGATTACCTGGTGCGCGCCTATGTCGCCAAACGCCTGCCGGCAGGCCGCTTATTCCGTTTGCTCGCCGATCCTGACAACCAGGTCCGGCGCACGGTAGCCGAGCGCATCTCCCCGGTCAGCCTCGGCCTGATGGTCAACGATGCCGACACTGGCATTCGCCGTATCGTCGCCCGGCGCATGGATGCCGACGATTTGGCGCTGATGAGCAAGGACAGCGATTGGACGGTTCGTTATGAAGTGGCGTTGCGGGCGCCTGCGGCCTTGCTGCAACAGAGATCGGAAG
>SCST01000493.1 GCA_004299465.1 Methylovulum sp.
CGATCTAATACCTGTACGCGATGCCCGTCCTTATGGATATATTCTTTCTCAAAGGGCGTGCACACGCCGGTTTCCCGAATGGACTCCAGCGCATCCCGGTCGGACTCAAGGTGTTCCGGCGGCGTCATCGCCATCCAGTCCAATTTGCCGGCACGCATCTCTTCAAGGCTATAGCCGATGATGTCCAGCAATTTGTCGTTGGCGCTCAGGATGCCGCCGTTCGCATCCCAATAACCGATACCCAGCATATCGGATTCGAATACCCGCCGATAGCGCGCTTCACTGACGCGCAAGGCCTGCTCCGCCAACTGGCGTTGCGTTACATCGCGGGCGACGACCAGCAAAGTCCGCGGCTTCGTATCTTCTGCGGGCAGCGCCGTGGCTACCGCATCGAGCCAACGGTGCGTGCCCTTGAAGCCGGTAATTTCAAACTGCAAAGACGCCGTGTCGCCCCGTAACGCCGATTTGAGAAAGACACGGAAAGCCTCCGTGTAGTGTGGTGCGATCAGGGCGTCGCAGCCGAGTTCTACCGCCTGCTCCACGCTGTCGGCTTCGAGCATTGAGAGACCCGCGGGATTGATGTCCAGCAAGCTACCGTCCGCAGTCATGATCTTTACGCATTCCGGTTCGGCGTCGAAGACCGCCCTGAGCCGCTTTTCGCTGGCGCGCAATAAATCCAGAGTTTGCTTGCGCTGCGTGATGTCGTATATCAGCGCGATAAAATACCGCCGCTGCCCTGACCAGACCTCGGCGAGAGCCAACTCTATCGGAAATAGTTCGCCATTCCGCCGTATCGCGCACAGCTCCTCGCGCCCGCCATTCATCAGACGCCCCACGCCGGTACGCAGGTAATCCGCAATATAGCGGGCATGGTTGCTCCGGTAAGGCTCCGGCATCAGCAGCGCAACATTCTTACCGATAATTTCGTCGGCCCTGTAACCGAACATAAGGCCGGCGGCGGCATTGAAACTCTCGATGACGCCTAGCTCGTTCGCCGTAACAATGCCGTCCAGGGTATTGTCGATGATTTCCTTGGCCCGCTGTTCGCTTTCATGCAAGGCTGAATCCTTACGGTTCAGCAACTGCGCGCTACGGTAAAGAAGCACGGTCAAGATGATGATATTGCTCAACGCGAACAGCGCGAGACCGGTGTTCATGCCATACAGGCCGGCATATTCACCGCGCAGGCGCAGCCAGCCGACGACTGCCGGCACCGCGATAATATACGGCAACAACCGGCGCAGCAGGATGCCCCCCGACAATTCGCTTGAAATGACGGCGGCGAAGCCGCGACCCGGTTCGGCAAACAGCAGCCCTAAACCCAACACCGCGGCGGCGAATGCCGTATGCACAGCCATAGTCCTGGCGAAGGCATGTATCCACGGGACATCATAGGCATAACCGATCAGCCCGAACGCGGCAATGGCAAGCATGCCTATCGCTGCGAGCTGGGCGGGAGGCAACGCGCCGCCCTTGCCCACCGATGCCAAACCCAAGCCGGCCAACGCGAAAGCGGCCGACGACATAAGCGACATATGCCCGCCAAAATCCACGCCGCCGGCTTGGTTGCTCATAAGCCGCCAAAGCGATACGTAAAACCCGCTGCCCGTCGCATCATCGACGACAGGCAGCACGGCCAACAGTAACACGATATAAGCGCCGCTACGTGCGACCTTAGAATACCCGGCATGGATTCCAGATAGCGATAAGCCGGACAATACGAAAGCCAAGGCCGTATCGGGAAACATCAGGGGGAAACCGGGATGGATGCGTTTCAGCACATCGATGTCGAGCAGCCAGCCGGCCAGTGTCATCAGGCCGATGGCTGATGTCAGCAGGCCGGCGGCCATTACTTTGGCACAAATATTCATATAGGGAGAACTCATTGCACATGACAAAAAATAACGCTTTGAAATAGTTGCCAATAAAAGATTTCCTTTTTATACAAAAAGAGTCAGCATGCAACAAATCAACGGGCAACCGATGATGTTAAAACAATATTTCAACAGCTACAAGGCAAGAATAAATCGTTAGATCGATTTCCCAATCAAGGCGGGACATCCATTAGCAATACGTTTAGACAGGGTATGTTGCGGTATAACTATTTAGTCCCTTGCTGTAGGGCGTGCTGCGCGCGCTATCAACGAACCGGCACGTTATCCACACGCCGGAGGGCGCGCGCGGCACGCCCTACGCTTCAGGCCAGGAGCTGAATAGTTACCTTGCGGTTAATTTTTTAAGCTTGAAAAGGAACGCGAAGCAGTTAAACCGTTAATGGTCCGCACATGCCCTAAAGAGCGCATACCAAAAACGTCCTGCTTAAATGGGAAGATTTTTAATTTTTAATATCAGGCCGGCGAGTTCACTAACGTCTATCCGGCACCCAGCAACTGCTTCGTTTATCCCCCGCCGGATAGGCGTTGCCGACAACGCTTGCGCTGAGGTCTCCCAGATAAAATAATCGGTCAATCCGTCCGGCTCGCCGAATCGTTGATAAACACCGGTCATAATCGGCACATGGTCGCCATACCAGCACAACAGCCCAGGCCGGCCATGCTCCAGGCCGACGGCCTGGGCTTGCAGGCATTCCGCCAGGCTTTTTATCATCAAGTCGGCGTTTTTTAAGTGCCGCAGGTAAACCGTCAGGTCACCGCAAGCGGGCGCCTGTGTTTGCTGATAAAACCTTTCATTATCGGCGGGTTCAGGCCATTCAAGATGTAGCGGGCCGTGGTTTTCCATCGTAATAACAAAAATAAACAACGGTTTTTCTTCACCGCTGGCGTCTGGCGTTGACAACAACTCGGTTATCCTTTGGCCTACCGCAAAATCACCGATATATTGCCCTTCTTTGTGCTGCTCGTTAAATCCGCTAATGTCGATAAACCGGTCGAATCCCATGCGCGGGAAAACCTGGTCGCGCAAATAGAAACTGGCCGGATAAGGATGTATGCAAATCGTCCGGTAACCTGAGCGTTTCAGGTAGGCCACCAAATTGGGTATGCTTTTTTTAGCAAGCGAGCGGTAAGGATTAAAGCGGTGCACGCCTAATTGTTCAGGTAATAAACCGGTAAGGAATGCACATTCGGTACGCACGGTGTTCGCGCCCCAGGCCGGTACCTGCAAGCGTCCGAAGTAGGCGGCTTCGGTTTTTATCCGGTCAAAATGCTCCAGGACATCGGCCTTGATGTTGCCGGATAAGCTGCGCGGATCAAAAAACGATTCGCTTTGCACGGCGACAATATGCGGCTGTTTGGCTTTACCCGTGCGTAACGGCAATTCAGCAAACAACGACCCTGTCGAATCTATCTCAGAGTGTTTTTCGGCTTGCCGGTACGCCCAAAAAAAAGCGGTCTGGCCCAGGTTCAGCAAATCCTCGGCAGGGTCGAAGGTAATCACGGGGCAGTTTTTCAGCCCCTGCCTTATCAGTAAGCCACTCGCCGTCAATATAAACAGCCAGGATGCCGCCAATGACGATAACGGCAAGGCTTCGGTCAGCGGCGTCTCCAACATGACGCCTATCACCAGCGCGCCGACAAAGCCTACAGCCGCGGCCAGCGTGCGCCCGATGCCGAAAAATGGCAGGTACAACCGGGGATGCCTGATCGCATCGGTAAAATATTCAAAATCCTGGAAAATAAACGGCTCGCGCAGGCTGTCGTATTTGGCATGGTTGACCAGCACCAGCAACAGCTGGAAAGCCAGCAACATGACTGCCGCAAACCAGGGCCTCAGCACCGGCAATAACACGACGGCAAACAAAAACAGCCAGGTGCCGATATGCAATTGCAACGCGGATAACGGGCGTTGCGTTACCGGCCTAGGTTTTGGCGAGAGGCATTGCTCGATGAAAAATGACGCGGTTAATCCTGTTAGTATCGCCGGTAAAAACAGCAGTAACGCGGCCATATCAGCCTCCGTAATTAAGCAGACGCACAAACCGCTGTGACCACGCTGCCGGGAATACCGCCAACAGCCAGGTGCCGATGTTAAGCGGGAAAGGAAAACTGATTCTGGCCCGGTTTTTTGCGAGACCCTTGGCGATAATCCGGGCCGCTTGTTCCGGTGTCATTAAAAACGGCTTAGGCCCCGGCATCCCATCGCACATATCGGATTTAATATAACCCGGCATCACGACATTGACATGAACGCCGTCACGGGCAAGCCAACCCCGCATGGCTTCGCCGTATGCCTTGATAGCCGCTTTGCTGGCGCAATAACTCGGCGTCACCGGCAAGCCGTAAAACGCCGCCAGCGAGCTAAGCAGCGCCAGCTGCCCACTGCTGCGCCGGCGCATCGCTGGGACCAGGCCGTTGACCAACGCAATCGTCGATTTAATATTAAGGTCCAGCAAGGCTTCGATGTCTGGCCAGTCCTCTCCCTTCCGGCCGGGTCCGTTATTGGTATTCATGCCTGCATTCGCAATAACCAGGTCGGGCAAGCACGTCGCGCTTATTTCGGCAAGCCATTGTTGCAAAGCGGGTATATCGCGCAAGTCCATCGCACGGGTCGACACTTCGGCGCCCTGCGCCATACAGGCATCGGCTGTCTTGGCAAGCGTTTCAGCATTTCGTCCTTGCAATATCAGGTGGACACCCGGCTTTGCATAATATCCGGCGAGCGCACAACCGATGGCACCTGTCGCGCCGGTAATCAGTATCGTTGCCGGGGGGGTTAAATTCATAGCAATTCCTCAAGGGGCGATTTTTCAGCTTCAAGAACCCGCGCTGCATTTTCAGCAGCCAGGTTTGTCCCGTAATTGCAATATAAACTACCATTGATTTGCGTACCGTACATGACAGTCTTGCGAAAACAACTGAACAATTCGGCATCGGGTCTCGGCAGCAGCGCCCAGAACTCATCCAGGTGCCCCTGGAAAGTGAGTCCAGGCAGGTTGTAGATAGGGTCGGCCAGCGTAATAATCGGGCAATTAAGTTCCAGTGCAGCGCTTCCCGATGTACTGTTAACGGTGACCGTACCGGCTGCATGCGCCAATAAATCGGTGATATTGCCGGATTCGATATAAACGATGCGCCCTGCAAGATCCAGCTCGTGGGCAAGCCGGGCAATGTTTTGCCGATAATTGACCAGCCCAATATCCAGCGGATGGTTTTTTATGACCAGGCGCGTATGAGTCGGTGCATGCCCGGCAAAAGAGCGCATGACAAACGCTATCACTTCGGACATATTCTCAAAATGCGAGTGATTAATAATCTGGGCGTCGCTGTTCAACTGTAGCGGCAGCAGGAAGAAAGGCGCGGTATCGCTGAGCAGGCTGCCGATGATGCGCTCTTCCTTGCCCTTATTCAGTTTTAATAGCGAAAAACGTTTCAGGTAAGCGGCATATTCTATTGGCGCGGCAACCGGGACATGGTTTTTATAATGCGGGAACAATACCGGGTTACCGATGCCGGCCAGGTGGTACAGCACATCATGCGTGGCCTGGGTGGTAAAAGAGGGCTTAAAGCGTTGCGGGGCCGGGGGTTCGGGCAACCGCCCGCCCGTTTCCCTGAACCAGTCCGGGTCTCTCGGCAATAAGGAGTGACCGTTGACGCCTTCGCGTTCAAGCGTAATCCAAAGAGGCCGGAAATAGCCGCCATCGAAGACATAGCTGCGAACGCCGAAGCGTTCGGCGCGCATCGCAGCGGCTTTATGTACCGGACGGCAGTCGCCGAACAGGACTTGATCGCTGATACCGTGCTTTACCCAAATGGACTCCAATAATTCTGGCAAGTCCTGCAGCTTGTCACGAAACCAGATGGCTTTTCGCGGCGACCAATAGGCAACATCGCCGCTATTGAAATTGATTTTATGGACAGCGTGCCCGTAATTGCGCAATCTGTCGGCAATCCTGGCGAATAATAGCGAACAAGGTCCCTGCAAAAAAAGAAAAGAGCGTTTGTCAGCACTCAAGATTTACTCCTGGATTTATCAATGGTTGGAAGACAAGGATTACATTTCTTCGCAATAGGCTTGAATGGTCTCGTCAATCTGCTGTTCAGTATGCTCACAGGAAATAAAAAATCGAAGCCGCGCGCTTTTTTCAGGAACGGCGGGATATAAAATAGGCTGGACGTTAATCCCCTTGTCAAAAAGCGCCTGCGATAGCCGTGCCGCGCTGATCGAGCTGCCGGTTATCGCGGCGATAATCGCTAATCCCAAGCTGTGTCCAGTGTCAATGCCCGCAGCTTTGGCAGCGGCTAAAAAATAGCGGGAACGGGCCTGTAACTGTTGCGCCCGTTCCGGTTCCTGCTTCAGTATCGCCAGCGCCGCGAGCGCCGGCGCCGCGACTTGCGGCGGCATGCCGACGCTGTACAGGAAGCCCGGCGCTAAAAATTTCAAATGTTCGATCAGCGCGGATTCGCCGGCGATAAAGCCGCCGCAACCGGCCAATGATTTGCTGAGCGTGCCCATCCAGATGTCGACGGCCTTGCCGTCAACATTAAAATGCTCGCGAATGCCTAAGCCATGCTCGCCCATTACGCCGAACGAATGCGCTTCGTCTATCATTAAGAAGGCGCGATGCTTTTGCTTGACGGCTATGAATTGCGGCAGGTCGGGATAATCGCCGTCCATGCTGTAAAGTCCTTCGATCACGACCAGCACGCGTTCATAATGCCGGCGTTGTTCGTTCAGCAACTGATCCAGCGCGGCGTAATCGTTATGCGGGAAAGACAGGCGCTTGGCACCCGATAACTGCGCGCCGACCAGGGTGCTGTTATGCACCCATTCATCATGCAGGATCAAGTCATTGGCGCCGAACAGGTAACCGATGGTCGTGACATTGGTGGCATGGCCGCTGACCATGACGACAGCATCGTCAACCCCGTAAGTTTCCGCCAGGGCGGCTTCCAGTTGCCGGTGTATCGGGCGTTCGCCGGACACCAGGCGGCTGGCCGAAACGGACGTACCGTAACGGTCTATCGCTTCCTTGGCTGCACCGGATACACGGCTGTCGCCGGACAGGCCGAGATAGTTATAACTGGCGTAATTGATATAGCTACGCCCGTCGATCCGCGTGGTAGCCCCTGCGATGCCTTCATGGACCCGGAAAAACGGGCTCGCTATGCCGAACTGCGCGCCGCCTTTATAGATGATCTGCAATTGTTTGTAACCCGGATACTGGTCAAACCGGTACCAGGCCTCGGGAATATCCGCGCGCGCCTTCAACGGATTGATCTCATGCTGCTCAGACTCGGTCTTTTTCAGCTTGCGTTCGAGCGCCTGCTGAATCAGCCTGTCCTTGATCTGTCCCGGTAAACTGTTGCTCGCCATATCAGTGGATAATCCTGCCGGCGCCATCCGCCTCAACGGCTTTAACCAGCGCCGAGATTTCATCCGCCGTCACCGCCGAACCGTGCCGCTTCGACAAATCGTTAATATTCGCCAGCGTATTCGCCACTTCCGCTTGCGCCGTACTATCGCCGCGCAATTGCGTAATCAAGCGGTCCGCCAGTTTATTCAGCGTCGGCGCTTCGCTTAACGCCATCACCGGAATCTGCACATCAAAGCGCGCTTCGATCGCGATCATCAATTCAACGCCCATTAATGAATCCAGTCCCATATCGTACATCGAATGATTCGGGTCAATTTTATCCTTGTTGACCAGCAATATCTGGCCCAACTCTTCTTTGAGCATGTCGATGAAAGCGGCCCGCAAGTCGTCATCGGATGACTCGCTCAGCAAACGCTTGATGTCGGCGCGATGGTCGTCATTATTGTCGGCATTAGGCGCCTGCATCGCCAGTTCACGGAACTTCGGCGAGCGCGCAACCGGCAGGAAAGCGCTTAACGCACGCCAGTCGAACTCCATGACGCCCAACGCCGATTTAGCGCCCTCCCCGGTCAACAGGCGTTCAAGCACGGCCAGCGCGGCATCCGCGGACAACGCCGCACCGCCCATACGGCTTTGCAGGGCTTCCTTGATTTTCTCGTTGCGGGTCAGGTAACCAACATCGTCTATTGGCCCCCAACACACGCAGGTCGCTGCCAAGCCTTGCCGGCGGCGGTATGCGGCCAAGGCTTCCAGCCACAGGTTAGCGGCGACGTAATTGCTTTGTCCCGGATTGCCGAATAGCGTCGTCACTGACGAATACAACACGAACAAATCCAACGGCCTATCCAGCGTCAGCTCATGCAGCGCCAAGGCACCTTGTATTTTAGGCTCGATAACGCGATGTATCTGCTCATAAGTCAGGTTGCGCGCCAGGCCGTCATCGATCACCGCTGCGGCGTGAACGATGCCTTTGAGCGGCGGCATCACCTTATCGCAATGTTTCATCAATCCAGCAAGCGCGGCTTTGTCGGCCACATCGCAAGCTGCCGCATAAACCGCCACGCCTTGTTTATTAAACCCCTCCAGCGCCGCTTTGGCGTCAACCGACACGGGACCGCTGCGACTGATCAGGATAAGATGCCGCGCACCTTTCTCGACCAACCATTGAGCAGTCCTTAGACCGAAACCGCCTAAACCGCCGCTTACCAAATAACTGGCATCGCCGAAAAGCAGCAACGCTGGTTTATCGGCTATTCGCGAGGCGGGTTTGGCATGAATGCCATTGTCATAGGTCACGACAATCTTGCCGATTTGCCTGGCTTGCTGCATGTAACGGAAGGCATCGGTCACCTGGTTGGCGTCGAATACCGTATACGGCAATGGGTGCAGCACGCCGGTACGGAACAACTGCATCATTTCACTGAACAATTGCTGCGTCAGCTCGGGACGTTCCTGCATCAACTGGTCGGCATCGATACCGAAGTAGCTGATATTATTACGAAAAGGCCGGAGGCCAATCGGCGTGTTCTCATAAAAATCACGTTTGCCCAGCTCAAGGAAACGGCCGAACGGCTTTAAAACCTGGAAATTGCGGTTAATCGCTTCGCCCGCCAGTGAATTCAGCACCACATCGACACCGCGATGATTGGTTTTAGCCAGGATTTCTTCGGCAAATCTAAGCGAACGCGAATCATGGATATGTTCGATACCCATTAAACGCAGGAAATCACGCTTTTCATCCGAACCTGCCGTCGCATAGATTTCGGCGCCCAGCCACTGGGCAACCTGGATAGCCGCTATCCCTACGCCCCCGGCCGCGCCGTGGATAAGCACTTTTTCCCCCGGCTGCAAACGCGCCTGATAATGCAAGGCGTAATAGACGGTAAAAAACGTGCTGGGTATCGTCGCCGCGGCCGCATAGCCGATATTACCAGGGATCAGCGCAATCGCATTGGCTTTGGTCAACACTCGGTTGCTGA
>SCST01000494.1 GCA_004299465.1 Methylovulum sp.
TTCGTAACGGATTTTTTGCAAGGCCATGTCCCACAATGCCGCCCTGACCAGCCCCGCGATGCGTAATTTAAGCGCCGCCGTCTGCATTTGCGCGCTGATCCCGGCTTTCTCCCCGATTGCCAATTCCGCATCACGCTGCCCCAAATTCCATAACGGCACCTGTACCGTCGCATCGATATAATGCAATGTGCCGCTGGTCGCTTCCTGGAAACGCAATCCAGCTTGCGAGGCGCCCGCCGTCCAGCTTTCTCCGCGCTTACGCAAAGCCTCGGCTTCTTCTTCCAAGGCGTTAAGCCAGCTGGCGTCTGGGTATTTTTCCAATGTCAAGTCGATGAGTTTGGCTAAACTCAAGGCGGTATCCGCAACAATCGGGTCCCGATGCGGAACGATCGTCTGTTCTTCCTTTTGGGCATCGACATAGTCCAATGCAAGGCATGCGAATGGAATGAACCCGGACAGGCAGCTCAGCAAAAAAACCAGCCGACGCCGGTTTTGAGACTCGCGCCGGGCGCGAGTAGGCAAAGAAATCATAAGATAAACTCAATGCGGCAGCAGCCGCGTTAAAAACTCTGGGAAAGCTTTAAAAAAACAGGCAGAGAAACGGCAATGCCGGAATCTCGAGAACAAGCGGATTAGCGCACAGGCGGTGCGCGTGGGGAATGTGGGGAAAATAAATAACGGCTCAATAAATGCGGCGGGGAACGCGGACCCGAGTTATCAAGCAGCGCAATCCGCGCATTAAAAACAATGGTTTGCCGGGGTAACAAGCAGTATAGGTCCGCATCGGCGATGCCGTCATCCTGGTCTTGTTCAATGCCCGTATCGACGCCGACGACAATGCCATCCGGCGCTTCATCAAGCTTCGCGCCACAATACTGTGTGTTTCCCGTATCGTACGCCAAAAGGCCGTCCTCGCCTTCATACGCCTCAAGTCCCGGAATATGCAGTTTGCCAGCGTCTCCTGCAAAAAAACCTTCACCCGCGTGCGCATGAACCAGCGGCGCAATCAATTGCAGCAATGCCAGGAAGATGACGAGAAATGTGCGGGATACTGAAAACATGCAGTGCTTTCGCTAAGTAAACAACGTGCCGGTATTATACGTTAAACGATGTTATTTTTGATTTTACTTGAATCACTTTCAAGCTTTCGCTGCTGCCCTGGAATGGCGAAAACCTGGATTACCCTTGTATAGAAAACAAAAACGGCGGGACTCAGCCCGCCGTCTCTCAACTCTGGAAAACGCTTTTTATTCAGCGGCTTTTAAATGTGTGACCGCTTCTTCTGCGGCGACTTTGGCAACATCGGCATGACCGAGCTTACCGTGTTCAATTGCAGTTTCTAAGCTCTTGATGCCTGCATCGAGATGTTCATCGGCGACTTTTGCATGGGTTTTCGCCGCTTCCGCATGTTCGGCAACCGCCTTGGCATCGGACGCCGAGGCCGCAGCTTCGGCGTGTTTGAGCGCTTCCGCCATATGGCTTTCCGCAGCATACGAGCAGAAAGAATAGAAAAACAGGGTGATGCCAGCCACTAAACCGATTAATTTCGTGTTCATGTTAATACCCTCTTCAGAAATTATTATTAAGCCCCCGAAAATCGGGAACTTTTTGAAATTACAACATTAATGCCATAAAGTAAAGCATCTTGTTGACGAATAAACTGTAACTATTCAGCTCCTTGCCTGAAGCGTAGAGCGTGCCGCGCACGCCATCTCCGGCGCGTGGATAACCTGCCAGTTCGTTGATGGCGCGCGCGGCACGCCCTACAGCAAGATGCAGAATAGTTAAGAAAAATCTGCGCTAATCATCAATGATCAGCGTCATCCGCGTTCCATTTTTCCAGGTAACTTGTTTTCCTTTACGCCTATCAGCAACAACACGAATAAAGCCCCCCAAAGCAAGCCGGGCACCAGCCAAAAATAACGCTGGTAAAACGTTACCGGTGGTTTTTTAAGATAGGGAACCCGGTACAAGCCGGCCCACGGCTGATATATCGGCGATTGTTCCAGGATTGCGCCGGAAGCCAACGAGACTGTGGAAATGCCGGTATTGGTGACCCGCAACACGGGCCTGCGAAATTCGACGCCGCGTGCCAGCGTCATGACCATATGCTGGTAGGGTTCCTGCCAATTGCCGTACCACGAATCGTTGGTCACATTGACGATGACAGACGCGCCGAGTTGCGCCAGGCCGCGTGAAAAACCGGGAAAAAGGCTTTCGTAGCAGATTTGCGCACCCATTTTATAATCGCCCAGGCCCAATAATTGCGTAGGCCCGGCACCGCGCGCAAAATGGCCGGTTGCCGGCAGCCATTTACGGATTTGCGGAAAGAGCTGTTCGCCGGGTATATATTCGCCGAACGCCAGCAATATCGATTTGCTGTAATGCGGCGGGACAATCTCGCCATTCCCGTCCAGGACAAACAACGAATTGGTAATCAACCTGGAACTCTCGTCGACGCTATAGGCGCCGGTAATCAGCGGTATCTGCCGTTCTCGGACAAAGCGGCTTAACGCGAGCGGTTTTTCATTGAACTTGAAGGACTCGCCCAGCAGGGCCGGGAAAGCCGTTTCCGGCCAGAGCACAAAATCAATTTTCGTATCGCTATGAGCTTTAATGGCGCTGTCGGTCAGCTCGGTATAACGCCTCAGTATTTCATTACTGTAACCCTGGCCCAGCTCCGCCGACATTTTTTGCGAATTGCCGATGTTCGCCTGCACCAGCAAGGCGTTAAGCGCCGCATCCGGCTGCGGCAACCTGGCTTTAAGCCATAGCCCTCCGGCATTGAGTACGATGAACCCGGTCACGACAACCGCCAGTATGCGCCGGCCTTTAGGCTGGCTACGCTGCTGCCAGGCAATATATAAAGGCAGGTTGCACAGCAAAGTAACCGCGCTGAGTCCGCTAAAGCCGATAAATTCGGCCCAATGGTAGACAGGGAGCTTAGCGCCGTACCAGGAATAGCCAAAGTTCCAATCGAACAGCGTCAGCGAATAGGCTTCAGAGATCATCGTGATAACCGCCATCAGGCCTAGCGACAACCGGCTTGGCCAATTAAATGCGCGCCGGCCTAAGAACCATAATATCCCGGCCAGCGGCACATACAAATGCGCGATCAGCGCATAGAACAGCATGCCGACGAATGCAACAGGCCAGTCCAGGCGCGCAAACTCATGCAAGGTATAGGTAATCCAGTTGAAACCGATCAATGTAAAGACGAAAGCGGTGATTAAACCGCCGATGAACACTTTTTTAACATCGTCCTGCCGGTTCCAGAACAACCATAAGGGCACAAAACAAAACAGCGACGCCCAGGGCGGGAAAGGAATATAACTGGTGCCGATAAACAGGCCGGACAACACAGGAAGCCACCAGGGTTTGCATAGGCGAAATAGAAATTTGTGCATGAGAGGTCTTTATGTTGATGAGGAAGGGGGCAAATTTTTACTGTTGCGTTTATTATATGAACTGCGCATAAGCCTAAAAACGCTTAGCGATTTGCCGGCACACCCACCCGGCATTGCCGCTATTGATATTGCATTATAGTAAGGTATACCGATGAGCCAATACATTATCCGCCGCTTTTTATATGCCGTACCGCTGTTGATGGGCGTCAATATTCTCAGCTTTGTGCTGTTCTTCATCGTCAACAGCCCCGATGATATGGCGCGTATGCAGCTCGGGCAAAAGCACGTCACCGAAGCCGCGGTTGCAAACTGGAAACAGCAGCACGGCTATGATGTGCCGTTATTATGGAACCCACAGGCACAGGCCGTGGAAAAAATAACCCAAACCATTTTTTACCAAAAATCGCTAGGCCTGTTCCTGTTTCGCTTCGGGGTATCCGACAGCGGCAGGAATATCGGCGCAGACATTAAAGAACGCGCCTGGCCCAGTCTCGCGCTGGCATTGCCGACCTTGTGCGTCGGCTTGCTGGTCAATATCGGCTTTGCGTTGATGATGGTGCTGTTTCGCAGCAGTTACCTGGAGCAGGCCGGCATCGTCTTGTGCGTGATTTTAATGTCGGTTTCGTCATTGTTTTATATCATCGGCGGCCAGTTTGTCATCGCCAAGCTATTAAAATTAGTGCCTATTTCCGGTTACGACGACGGCATCGCCGCGATCAGGTTCCTGGTCTTGCCGGTGCTGATCGGCGTATTTTCAGGCATAGGCTCGGGCGCGCGCTGGTACCGGACATTGTTCCTAGAAGAAGTCGGCAAGGATTATGTGCGCACCGCCAGGGCCAAAGGCCTGAGCGAAACCCGGACGCTGTTCCGCCATGTCTTGCGCAATGCGATGATTCCTATACTAACCGGCGTCGTCGTGGTCTTGCCGCTGTTATTCATGGGCAGCCTGATGATGGAATCTTTTTTCAGTATTCCGGGTTTGGGCAGTTACACGATAGATGCCATTAACAGCCAGGACTTTGCCATCGTCCGGTCCATGGTGTTCCTGGGTTCGGTGTTGTATGTGATAGGGCTGCTGTTAACGGATATTTCATATACGCTGGTCGATCCCAGGGTCAGGTTGTCGTAATGCATTCCAAATATTGCATGAGAAGGTAAGAAATGAATATAGCAGACACTATTTATCAACATGTCAAGGCCATGCCTACAGCCAAAGCTATTGAAGTGTTGCACTTTATCGAATTCCTTGAAACGAAAGCGGATAATGCCGTAAGCAATACCGCTGGAAATGACCTGTTTGATTTTATGCAAAGCTTGCCTGTAGGTCATCGTACTGATGAAGAGATTAATCAATATTTTCAGTCACTAAGAGATGAATGGGATAATTTATGAAATTGTTCCTGGATGCTTGCAGCATTATTTATTTTATCGAATCACAACAGCAACAAGGCCTGAATGCTCGTATATTGATCACTCAGGCACTACAAAATAACGCAAAGATTATCGTCTCAAGACTGTCTACTTTGGAATGCCGTGTGCTGCCTCTTAAAGAGAAAGATCGTATTTTGCTGGGAAAATATGAACAGTTTTTCAAATTAACTGGTTTGCACATGATAGAACTTACGGCGGATGTGGTTAATAGGGCTACTGATTTAAGGGCAAACTATCCATTAAGAACGCCTGATGCCTTGCAGATGGCATCTGCTTTACAAGCAAATGCGGATAAGTTTTTAACGGGTGATAAAAAACTATCTTTTATACAAGAAATTGAAGTTATTGTTATTTAATCGAAGCAGAGAACACAGGTTGCTACATGATTGTTTTATGGACCGATGCACTGATATTTATCCTGTGCTTTATTGTATTAGCCCTGATGTTCTACCTGCGCGGCAAAGAACACATCAAGCGCCCCCTGCAGCAAATCGCGCATAATAAAACCGGCATGGTGTCGCTGGTGGTCTTGCTGTTTTTTATAGTGATCGGCTTGCTGGATTCGGTGCATTACAAGCCTGCCGATAATAAAAGCAACGAGATTATCAGCCTTTTAGACGCCTTCGCCGCACCGCTCCGGGAACATGGCGAAAAAACCTATTCCTCACCGTTCGCGGCGACGCTTTACAGCAAGGAAATGATGACCTTGGCAAACGGGACGACGCAATGGGGCTACCCGCGGCTGGCATTCGGCGGCAGCCACCTGGATGATCCCGAACGGCAACACCTTGCGGACATTCTGCAAAAAACGGCGCAGGGCTTAGCGCAAGGAGTGGGCCTGTCTTTGCTTGTTGTGCTATTGCTGCCGGAATTACTTAAACGCCTGCTGCCGAAGCCGACGACCTGGGCCGTCTTGACTACCGTTTTCATTATACTGAGCAGTGCTTACACGCTGTGCTATTTATCCGGCTATTACCACGTACTGGGCACCGACAAAGTCGGCGAAGACGTGTTCTACCAGGCGATAAAAAGCATACGCACCGGCTTGGTGATAGGCACGCTGACGACCTTGGTCATGCTGCCTATGGCCCTCATCTTCGGCATACTCGCCGGCTTTTTCCAGGGCTGGGTGGACGACATCATCCAGTATGTCTATACGACGCTGAATTCCATCCCCAGCGTATTACTGATCGCAGCATCGATACTGATGGTGCAGGTCTATATGGCGAATCACGAAGAGGACTTTACCAGCGTCATCGTCCGTGCCGATATGCGCTTGCTGTTCCTGTGCCTGATCCTGGGCGTGACGAGCTGGACAGGCTTGTGCCGCTTGTTGCGCGCGGAAACGCTAAAGCTTAGGGAAATGGACTACGTGCAGGCGGCGCATGCGCTGGGCGTGAAGCAAGGCATGATTCTAATCCGCCATATCCTGCCGAATGTCATGCACATCGTATTAATCTCCGTGGTGCTGGATTTCAGCTCGCTGGTATTGGCGGAAGCCGTGTTGTCTTATATCAACATCGGCGTCGACCCGACCACGTACAGTTGGGGCAATATGATTAACGGCGCAAGACTGGAAATGGCGCGTGAACCCGTAGTCTGGTGGTCGCTATCCGCCGCCTTTGTATTCATGTTTGCATTGGTATTGGCCGCTAATTTATTTGCCGATACGGTGCAGGATGCGTTTGATCCAAGGCGCAGTTCGTAGAGATAACGGCTTTTACATGCTTGTAGGGTACGCGATGCGTACCCTACATAAAAACCGAAAACCTGGCCATTTAACGTATACATTTCCGGGCAATAAAAAAGGCCGGCGTTTAGCCGGCCTTTTCACACCATCGCGGTATTGGAGCAGCCTGTTAGTTCAACAATCCCTGCAACAAGCTGTTCAGCTTATGCACAAAGGCTGTCGGGTCGTCAAGCTGGCCGCCTTCGCTGAGTATGGCCTGGTCGAACAGGATATGCGTCAGGTCGGCGAAGCGGGTGTCATCCTGCTCCGCCTTCATGCGCACGACCAAGGGATGGGTAGGGTTGATTTCGAAAATCGGTTTCCTGCCCATGCCCATGCCGCCCATTAACTGCCCGGCATCTTTCATGATGCGTTCCATATTCAGGCTCATGCCGTAAATATCGGCAACCAGGCACGCGGGGGATTCGGTCAGGCGATGGCTTAGGCGCACGTCGCTGACTTTCTCGCCCAACACATCCTTGATCTGTTTCAAAACCGATTCAAACTCGTGTTTGACTTCTTCCTGCGCTTTTTTCTCTTCCTCGCTTTCGGCTTCCAATTTACCTAAATCCAGGTCGCCTTTCGCAACCGACTGCAAATGTTTGCCGTCGAATTCGCTTAAGTTCGTGACCAGCCATTCGTCAATACGATCGGACAACAGCAGGACTTCGACGCCTTTTTTACGGAAGATTTCCAGGTGCGGGCTGTTCTTCGCGGCTGAAAAGCTGTCGGCCGTGACATAGTAGATATTCTCTTGGCCTTCTTTCATGCGGCTGACATAATCTTCCAGCGTCTGGTCCTGTTTGCTGTTATCGGTATGGGTCGTGCTGAAGCGCAATAATTTGGCGACGCGCTCTTTATTGCTGTGGTCTTCGATAACGCCTTCCTTCATCACCGCGCCGAATTCCGTCCAGAATTTCTCGTATTTTTCGGCCTCGTTTTTCGCCAGGTTTTCGAGCATACCCAAGACTTTTTTAACCGCACCGGATTTAATCGTGCTGATTTGCTTGCTTTGTTGCAGGATTTCGCGCGAGACATTCAGCGGCAGCGAATTGGCGTCGATAATGCCCTTGATGAAGCGCAAATAACGCGGCATAAGTTGCTCGGCATCGTCGGTAATAAAGACTTTGCGGATATACAGTTTTACGCCGTGCTTGGTGTCCCGGTCCCACAGGTCGAACGGGGCGTGGCCGGGAACATACAGCAATAAGGTGTATTCGTTGGTGCCTTCGACCTTGCTGTGGACATGCGCCATCGGGTCCTGGTAATCGTGGCCGACATGTTTATAGAACTGGTTGTAGTCGTCGTCGGAAATGTCCTGGCGGGCTTTAGTCCATAACGCCGATGCACTGTTGATGGTTTCCTCGACGATTTCAGGAACCGGCGCGGCTTTCGCTTCGGCGTTTTCTTCGCCCTCTTCATCCGATTCATCAGCCAATGGCGGCATCACCTCCTTATCCATGACGATAGGCAGCGAGATATGGTCGGAGAATTTCCTGACGATAGAGCGGATACGGTAGCCGTCTAAAAATTCGCTTTCCGCTTCTTTCAGGTGCAGCACGATTTCCGTACCGCGCAGGGCTTTTTCGACTGTTTCAATCGTGTAATCGCCTTCGCCCGCCGATTCCCAACGTGTGCCTTCACCGGCTGCCGCACCTGCTTTCCGCGTCGTTAACGTGACTTTATCGGCGACGATAAACGCCGAATAAAAACCGACGCCGAACTGGCCGATTAATTCGCTGTCTTTAGCCTGCTCGCCGGTCAGCGCCTCGAAAAATTGTTTGGTGCCTGATTTGGCAATCGTACCGATATGCTCCTGGACTTCGTCGCGGGTCATGCCGATACCGTTATCGATGATGGTAATCGTGCGTTTGTCTTTATCGAATTCCAGGCGGATTTTTAACTCGCTATCGCCTTCATACAGGCTTTCGTTCGACAGGGCTTCAAAGCGTAATTTATCCGCCGCATCGGACGCATTCGAGATCAGCTCGCGTAAAAAGATTTCCTTGTTGCTGTACAAGGAATGGATCATTAAATGCAGCAGGTGTTTTACTTCGGTTTGAAAGCCTAGGGTTTCTTTTTGTGCGTCAACAGTCACTGGTCGTCTCCTGGTTATAAAAAATCATGGTGCGCATGATGTGGGGGCGTGTCGATTTTTTTCAAGGCCGGAAAGGGGGCGCCTTAGACGGCATGGATGCGTACCCTCTGGGCATAAAGGAGATGGGCAGAAAACCGCTCCTGCGTTTTCTGCATTCACCACATCCTTGTGGCTTGGCAAGGCAGGAAGCAGATGCCGAGGGAGCGCACCGCGCATATCCACATAAAAGCAAAGCCTGCGCTCCTGTTAACAGGGGGCGCTTATTCCTGCGATTCAGCGCGAATACGGGCAAGCTTTCTGCGATGCAGCATGATATAGACGGTTACCAGCACCGCACTGGCCGCAAGTATGTCGATAATCACCTGGTGCGAATATTGCTGGATCAATGCTTCATTATGGCCCAGGAAATAGCCTATCCAGCTCAGCACGGAGACCCAGATGAACGCACCGGCCAAGGTATATATCGAGAACTTGATATGGCTCATGCCGGCCAATCCAGCTGGTAACGAAATCAAGTGCCGGATTACCGGCAAGAGACGCCCGATGAACGTCGAAATCTCGCCGTGGCTTAGGAAAAAACGCTCGACGCGGTCGAAATGCTCGTCGCTTATCAACACATAATGCCCATACTTCAACAATAGCGGCCGGCCCAGGAAACGGGCGGCGAAATAATTGACATAAGCGCCGGCCAGGCTGCCCAGGGTGCCGCTCAGTATCACCAAGCTCATGTCCATTCTGCCCTGGTGCACCAGGTACCCGGCCGGCGGCATGATGATTTCGCTGGGAATCGGGATAATCGAACTTTCCATCGCCATCAGCAGGAAAATACCTATATAGCCCATCGAACCTATCGTCGCGATCAGCCAGTTAATTGTGTCGTGCAGCATATTGTTTTCTCGTTAAGGGTTGCGGCAACCATCGATGACTTCTACAGCGCACAACGCAACCTATTTTCGCCATTGCTTGAAAATACTTGCCAGGCTGTTTTTCTTCCTTCCTGTTTGTATGTTCTTTTCGGCAGGAATAAAGCGCTTATCGATGGCTTCTTCATCGCAATTAATGCGAACCAGCTCCGCCATCTCTTGAAGATGTTTGTCCGACAACTGTTTTTCCTGGCTGACAGCGTCCACTGTTGCGCTAACATCAAGCTCCATTCCGGCAAAATGTTTAAGAAAAACACGCATCACATGAGCTACGCCTGCTTCGGTCACGGAACGGCAATCTTCGGCAAAATAGCCGCCGCGCGCATAATGGCCCGTGATAATTTCATAGGACGGAAAATAAGCCGCCACCGCGCTCTGCCGGCATATGGTTTCGCACGCAACGCGTAAGACAGACTTAGAATAGGTCGTAGCGGATAAAACGTGCCGATCGCTTAACGCTGTCGCTATCAACGGCACGGGCGAGACGGTTAAAATAATTTTTGCATGGGTATTAAGCTGCGTTAATAGTTCGATGAAAGTTAGCACATCCTGCACGACTTCGGAAACATCGAAATTATGCAATTGGTATTTATTTTCATCATAGACGCCGCCGGCAACGCCTGGGCACAGCGGAAATACGGCACCGTCGTCTTTAGATTCCCAGCCTTCGGTAAGCCCCAAAGTAAAAACGAACACATCTAAGGTCTCGAATGCCGTACGCACTGCGCGTAAATGCTTTGTCCTGTCGGCATTGAATTCCGCCAACGATGAAAAACCATTAGGCTGGATCTGCGGGCGGAACGGATCGATAAATTCGCCATTATCGCCTTGCCAAACCGTTTCTGCGGGCGAAAATAGGCCGTAAGCGCGTTGAAAAAGCTGCACTAATTGTCTGGCCGTGTATAAATTGCCATAGCGCGCGGTAAAAGTGCCGTAATTATAAAGCAGAGCGTCATCAGCACTTGCTATAGGGTGCGCAGGCTCGGTAATTAAAAAATGAAAGCCTGTATTGCGCAAATAGCGGGCAATATGCTGCGCAAAACAACTGCCTGCCGTGGCTATTTTATCAGTAGTAGCAATGGTAAACGGCACAGTAACGACAGGGTCAAGGGCCTGTGGAGCAATAGCGGATACGCTACGTTGCCAAAAACAATAGTCAGGCAAGTGGCTATAAGGCGTTTTTTTCATGATTATTGGCCCTTGCTGTAATGCAATGAACGGATTTGACTTACAACCAATGCACCGTAAGCCGTATTGCCGTGCGTAGGATCAATGTTCCAATACGGTTCGCGTAAAAAGCCTTGCTCGTCTTGAGCATCTTTAGGCGTAGGAATGTAATCCAAATCCAAATTTACGCAATGCTCCCACACAAGTTTTGCCTGCAAACGCCAAAGTTTATACCTGAACACTGCCGAAGAAACACCGTTATTATTAATTTTTTCCCTGAAAGAACTAGGATGTTTCCTGATATGGTCCTCACTCGGCACAGGCGGCGGCGATTCCAGAAAATAAGTTTTAATCCTGGATATTTTTTTTATCGTATTCAGGATATTAAAAGTGGCGCGCAAATCACGCTTGAATACAGCAGTCACCAGGCTTAAAGGCAAGAGTTCGGCGTCTTCATCGATAGGCAATCCCGGTTCATCAGACAAATAAAAATCAAAGGGTTGCTGATGCTTGACCAAGCCGAAGATATTGTACTGACTGCCTTGTATCGAACAAACCAACGCATCATACTCACTGGGCGGGATGTTTTTTTTTACGAAGTTAGCTAATCCATTGGCGCCAACCAAGCTGCAAAACTCAAACCCCTCTTCCGGATTACTATCTTTCAGCGCATTAACGTGGCTGTGTCCAACCACGAGAATCTTTTTCATAATTTTCCCCGATTAGCAAATTACCTTATCCGTCAAAGCCATACGACCATCGCCCTGATTCGGCTTCAAACAGCCCTGCGCTGCTGAACGGTTTGAAAAACCCAGTCGTCGACAAGCTCGGCAGGCTGAACCAACAGCATTATCCCACAAACGCGCGGCCGACATCACCCGGCTATCCTGCCGTTACCGCCAGAATAACAGTGCCTGACAGTAATACTCGTTTTTCGGGCAGTCGCCTGATAAAATCTTTTTTATTTACCCGCTTGAATAACCCTATTCAATCTCTCGTCGGCGCTACATTCACCTCTTATTGAACAGAGGCAACCGCAATCGCTTATCCTAACAACCACAGAAAGTCTTGCAAGGTATCCGTACATAAGCTAATGATTCAAACTTTAAGCTCCGCAAGACGCGACCCGTATCCGGCTGCGCTATTGGCCTCAGCTGTTTCAATCGCATTACATATCGGGACTTGGCTGACATGGCAGGCTGCGCCGGCTGAAATTACGCCCGTACAAACACCTCCGCAAGTCATTGAAGTCGCGCTCACCGCACCTGCCGTCAAACAGCCGCCTGCTGCGGCTCCCAAACCGGAAACGCCGCCGGAACAAGCGCAACAGCAAAAACCGGCGCCGAAAAAACCAAAACCTAAGGCTAAACCGAAGCCTACGCCTAAACCGGCATCTAAGCCG